>WFSM01000093.1 GCA_015485945.1 Candidatus Bipolaricaulota bacterium
CTTTGCCATTATAAAGTCGGTAGTACCGATGGCGTGTCCCTGGAGATGGATAAGTGGAAGAAGGTTCTGGAACGAATGGGGCACACAGTTCATTTATGCGGGGGTGATCTAGGAACAGGCGGCGGGCGCTTGATCCCGGAACTCTACCACCACCGCGCCGACGCCGTGCGGATGGCGCAGAACACGTTCCACACATTGCAGGACTATTCGGGCGGGGCTGCATTGGAGCACGATGTCGCCGCTCACGCACAGGTAATCGAGGATAAACTGCGGGAGTTCATTGCGGATGAAGCGATCGATCTGCTCATTCCGAACAACATCTGGTCAATCGGGGCAAACCCAGCGGCGGCGATTGCGTTTGCCCGTGTCGTAAAAGCGGTGAGAATTCCGGCAGTCGGCCACCATCATGACTTCTGGTGGGAGTCATTCCGCGAAATGCGTCCCACCTGTCCGGAGGCGGCGCGGATCGCTGACGGATACCTCCCGCCAACTGGTCCAGGGATCGAACATGCGGTGATAAACAGCTTCGCCCGGGACGAACTACGCAATCGGCGTGGCGTCACAGCAACGATTGTTCCCAATGTGTTCGACTTTTCCGGCTTGGATTGGCGAATCGATGAGTACAACCGAGATTTTCGTGCCGAGATCGGAGTGGAAGAGAATGACATCCTCATCCTGCAGGCGACGCGAATCGTCCCGCGCAAGGGGATCGAGCTGGCGATCGATCTGGTAGCCGCCCTCAACCGGCCGGAATCCCGAATGGCGCTTGCCACACGCGGCCTGCACAACGGAAGACCGTTTGGCAATGGGAATCGCATCGTGCTCGTCCTTGCCGGCTACTCCGAAGATCCGGCGGAGGAATACCTGAATCGGCTTAAGAAAAAGGCAGTGCGGGCAGGGGTAGAGCTCCTCGTTATTTCCGACCGGGTTCGGTCACGGCGGGGCAAGACTGAGGATGGAAGAAAGGTCTATTCCCTGTGGGATTGCTACGCCTTCGCCGATCTTATCACCTATCCTTCCTTGTATGAAGGCTGGGGCAACCAGTTTCTCGAGGCGGTGTTCGCTCGCGTCCCGATCGTGATTTTTGAGTATCCGGTGTACAAAGCGGACATAAAAGACAATGGGTTTGCAGTCATTTCTCTCGGAGACAAGCTTGCAGACAAGGACGAGCTCGGGCTGGTGCGTCTCCCAGCAGAGGGGATCTCCCGCGCTGCGAACGAAACGATCACGGTTCTCACCGATCCCAGGGAGCGCGCGCGAATGGTGGACCGCAACTTCGAATTGGGGAAGCGTCACTACAGCCTGGAAAGCTTGGAAGGATATCTGAAGGAGATCCTCGCCCGTGTGCGCAAATAGCAAGGTCGACGTCTTCTTTGTCTCTCACACCCATTGGGATCGCGAGTGGCATCGGCCGTTCCAGGTGTTCCGGCTCCAGTTGGTGCGGCTAATCGACCGCTTGATCCGGATCATGGGTTCCGACTCCGCATTTCGGCATTTTTATCTCGACGGGCAGACGGTCCTGCTTGAGGACTATCTCGAGATGCGGCCGGAACAGGAGGATGATTTGCGGCGACTGATCCGTACCGGGCGTATCGCGGTCGGGCCGTGGTACGTTCTCCCGGATGAATTTCTCGTCAGTGGTGAGTCCCTCATCCGCGATCTTCAATTTGGAATAAGGATCGCGGCTCGGTTTGGGCGTATGGCGCAGGTCGGCTATTTTCCCGACCAGTTTGGCCACATCTCCCAGATGCCCCAAATCCTGCGGGGGTTCGGGATTGAAACTGCAGTAGTATGGCGGGGGCTTGAATACGAGAGAACTATTCACAACGAGTTTATCTGGAGAGGGCCGGATGGCAGCGGCGTCCTTGGAGTTCACCTACCCCCCCGTGGCTACGGCGGATTGATTGAGCTGTCCACCGATCCGGCGCGTGGTCGGGAACAGGTAGGGCACGCACTGGAGTTCCTCGTGCCGCGCGCGACGAGTGGATGCGTCCTTCTGATGAACGGGGACGATCATGTCTTTCCCGATCCCGGAATCCCGGAGTTCATCACTGCGGCAAACCAGCAGTTCGCAAGTGTCCACATCGTACAGGGATCACTCGAGGAGTTCTTCGCTGCGGTCCGGGTGGATCGGTCCCAGCTCACCGTAATCGCGGGAGAGCTAAATTCCCCTAAAGACACCCGCGTCCTGCAAAGCGTGTACTCGAGTCGGATGCCGATTAAACGAATGAACCGGGGGTGTGAGGACGAGCTCGTTGGCTGGGCCGAGCCGACCTCCGCGTTCATGGCCCTGCTCGGGTATCTTCCACCCCACGGAGAACTGCGGACGGCCTGGAAGTGGCTCCTGCGCAATCACCCCCACGACAGCATCGGAGGATGCAGCATCGACGCCGTCCACCGGGAAATGAAGACGCGGTTCGCGTGGAGCGAACAGATCGCACGCGGGGTGAGTGCGGATAACCTGGCGACCATCGCTGCTGCCGTCGAAGCGCCCGGAGATACTGGGGTAATCGCGTTCAACCCTACCAACTTCCCCGGAGCGCAGGTAGTGGAGGCGGATCTTCCTACTCCGCTCCCGGCCGGCCCGGTACATGGAGTAGGCCCGAACGGAGAGGAGGTCCCGGTTGAGCTCATCTCCCCGCACCGTGTCCGCCTCATCGCCGCTGACCTGCCGGCGTTTGGCTACGCCGCCTATCAGATCGCGCCCGGCGGAGGCCCGATGATCGCGGATAAACTAGTGGGAGACGAGAATGCGATCGAAAATACTTACTATCGCGTAGAGATGGCCGCGGACGGTACGATCACGATCCGTGACAAGGAGACCGGGGAAGTCTATCCCGGCGGGCTCCGGTTTGAGGACCGCGGCGACCGGGGGGACGAGTACACGTTTGATCCGATCCCGGGAGAGGCTCCGATCCTGTCAATTTCGAGTGCGGTGGCCGACGTCGCCGTCACACCGCTACAGGCTGTGTTGGTGATGCGAAGCACGATCGAGATTCCAGCGGAAATATCCGCGGATCGTGATTCCCGCTCTCCCACCCGAATACAGCATGAGATCGAGACCGCGATCTCCCTCCATCCGAGCACGCGGCGGATTGACTTTCGGATCCGGTTCGTGAACCGGGCCAAGGACCATCGCCTGCGGGCGTTGTTTCCGACCGGGATCCACGCGGACGTCAACCGGGCGGAGGAGCATTTCGACCTGGTGGAACGGCCGATTCGTGTTCCGGACGGGAGCGGTTGGTCCGAAGCCCCGTACCCGACCAAGCACCTCGATCGCTTCGTGTACCTGGCCGACGAAGACCGCGGGTTCGCCGTCCTGTCTGGCGGAGTGACTGAGTACGAGGTCATCGACGATCAGGCGCGCACGCTCGCCCTCACCTTGGTTCGTAGCGTGGGGTGGCTTGCCCGTCGCGACCTTGTGCGGCGCGTTGACCGGGCCGGGCCGAGCATTGCCACTCCGGAGGCGCAGTGCCTCGGCCCGCATGAGACTGCATTCGCCATTACTACCACCATCGACCTTCCCGAGCTTCTTCGCCAATCCGCCTTGTTCTCCTTCCCGGCGCGGGCGGTCCCGGCGCCCAGCGGTAGGAAACTCCCACCACAGGGGAGCCTCATTGAGGTATCCCCAAAGTCGCTGGCCGTAACCGCGGTTAAGCCGGGTGAAGACGCTGAGATCATCGTGGTCCGGGTGGTAAATCTCGCCCCAATCCCGGCGCAAGGAAGACTACAGGCCGGATTTCCGCTCGGTCGTGCCGTGCGCCTGAATCTGAACGAGGAGATCGTGGGGGTCCTCGCCACTGACGGGGATAAGGTCGAATTTCCCATCGCGGGCAAGGAGATCGTGACCATCGGGCTCTCTCGCAAGGAGGAGCAGCATGGTTGATCCGGTGGAGGTACGGCTGACCACTGCGGGGTTGACCGTCGCGCGGGGGGGGGATACCTGGATTCGGGGGATGGGGATCGAGTTCCCCTACGCCGGGACGGACCGCTCGTCGTTCGCCGGCGGGTTCGAGCTCGTGGATTCCCGCTCCGTGGCGGGGCGCGACGGGAAAGGAGAATACACCGGTTACGCCCTCACCTACGCCGCTGATGGTAGGCCGCTCGTCTCCCTCACCGCCCGTGCCTACCCCAACCAGGATTTGGTGTGGGTGGAGGCGCGGGCCCTCGTTCCCCTCACCGGGATCAAGACGGCCGACAGCTTCCTCCGCATCACGTTCAACGCCCCGGTCCTCCGGCTGGCGGACGGCGGGTTCCTCCTGTACACGTGGGGACTCTCCGACTCCGGAGCGGAATGGCCGCACGCCCTGTACGATACGGACCTCGACTCGATCTCGCGCGATCGGCCATTCTCCCCGTTCGTCCTCGTCAGGGACGGGGGGGCGATGGTCGTCTCCGCTGCGAGCCACTTCCCGGTGAGCCCGCTGCGGGCGGGGTCCGCGCGCGGGACGATCGCCCGCGGGGTGCACGGGTCGATCGATCGCATCCCACAAGGGACGGTGGTCGCCACCGTGCTCCAATTCGGGGAAGAGCCGTTCTCCGCCCTCCTGCGCTGGGGGGACCGGATTCGGGGAGGGCGCCCCCACCCGACGCCATTGGCGCACCCGGTCCTCTCCCGGCTTGGCTACTGGAACGACTACGGCGCCTACTACTCCGAGCTCCTCCACCCGATCGACGAGGGCACCCTCATCGCCCTCGGGGATTATTTCGCGCGGGAGGGGATCTCGATCGGCTACTTCGGCCTCGATCTGTGGTACCCGCACGACAGGGTCGGGTTCGCAAAGGCGTACCACGCGGATGAAGGCCGGTTCCCGTCCGGGCTCGGTCGGATCAGGGAGCGCACCAGGATCCCGTTTTTCCTTCACCTGTCCGGGTTCGATTCCGAGAACGAGTACCAGGACGACCACCCGTTCCGGATCGGTGACGGGGCTGCCTGCCCGCGTGAGGGGCGGTTCTACTCCGAGCTCGGCCGGCGCCTCAGGAATGCCGAGGGGGCGATCGGGGTGTGGCACGATCACATCCGGGTGTATCAGGAGCGGATCCCGGAACTGCGCTCGTCTCTCACCGCGGCCGCGGAGTGGTTCGCGCTGATGGCCGCCCGCCTCGGGAAGGCCGGGCTCCCGCTGATGCTCTCCGACCCCACCGGTGGGTTCCTCCTCGCCGCGGCGGGGGCGGAGAGTGTCGTCGCCTGCCGCAGCGGGGACGACTACCTGGTGAAACAACCCGGACAGTTATCCCAGCTCGATCCGGTAGCCGCTGCCCGTTATCGCTACGTCCCGCCGCAGCGGTTCATCGTCGACCGGTTCCTGGTCGGCTGGCTCCTATACTCACTAGGGATGCTCCCGTTCCACGACGTGTTCATCACCAACCCCGCCCACCCCGACGGGTTCGCCGAGCCGGACGCCGAGTCCGAGGCCCTGATGCGTGCGTTGAGCGCCGGTCCGATCGGGATCGGGGATAAGCTGGGGGAGGTGGACAAGGAGATTGTCGACCGGATCGTATTTCCCGATGGGGTACTGGCCAAGCCGGATCGCCCGGCCTGCCCGGTGTGGGATCAACTAATCCGCGACCTCGTCGTCGGAGTGACCGACAGCGTGGGCGGCACCTGGACCTACGTCGCGGTGTTTAACGTTAGCGATGCCCCCCAGGAGTACCGCCTTGCCGATATCCCGACGGAGGGGAGAGTTATCATTTCCCCGAAAAGACGAAGAATCGTGCCCGAGATGAGGGGGATCCTCCCCCCGGCCGGCGGCGACTACTACGTCCTGGCCCCGGGCTTCTCCGGGATCGCGTTCATCGGATTCATGGATAAATTCATCACCGCTCCCACGGATCGGATTTATGCGGTAACGCCACTTCCCGCCGGTGTAGAGGTGGTCATCCATGTACCACCCGATAATCAGTATCGATTGGGCGCATTCTCACGTGACCGATTACAGATCGCTGCTGCCGGTGCAAAAATAACAGCGCGGATGGAACACAACGGGCTGACGGTGCTTACCGTAATTGCGACAGTTCCTGAGATAGTGCTACGGTTGGAACGGGAGGCGGGTAGATGAATACTATCATCACCGTTCCCGCGTACTGGTCTGATCGAGGGGATAACGACAGTATCTATGACCACCCCACTCCGATCGACGAATCGTTAACCTTGCCCGCATTGCTGGAGAGCTTAATCGCTGCCGGAGTACATGTCCCTGTTGTGATCATTGCTGCTGTCACAACTTCGAAGATTGCCTCTACGGCTGTGTCCCGGCTAAATGATATTGTTGCCCCATATCGTAGTGAACTGGTGATCGCCGTTATGGGTGCGGACGATACGCGCATAGTTCATGAAAGTGCCGTTTCCCGTGGTCTCCCCGCGGGGATGGTGAGCGTTATCGGCTATGGAAACGTGCGCAATTTCCAACTCCTTCTCGGAGCAATTATTGGTGCTGAAGCGATAATCGGGCTTGACGACGATGAAACAGTGCCACTTGGATATTTGGAGCATGCACAGCGGTTTATCGGACAGCGCTATAACAATATACCGATTACGGGCGTAGTTGGGCCGTACCACGAAGATTTTCGGGGTGAACATGAAGGAATACGATCCGCCGCCAATCCACTTGTGGAACGTGGCGAATGGATTCGAGCTGGCATCGCCGCGCTGACTAATACTACAGATGAGCTTCCGGTAACGCCGATTGGGTTCGGGGGAAATATCGTGCTCCACCGTGATTTATTCATGCACGTTCCGTTTGATCCTGTAATACCGCGTGGTGAGGATGTAGATTATATCGTTACTGCCCGCATGTATGGGCACTGGTTTCACTGGGATCGTAAACTGTTCGTGTATCATCACCACCCGCTACACCGGCGCCGATCTCCATGTGAGATGTTGCGCACGGACATCGCCAGGTTCGCCTACATGAGGGAGAAGATCAGAGCCGCGATGCAGACCGGCCTTATCTTTCCGGGCGACCTTTACCCATATCCGGGACGATTCTTGATGGATGACCTCGAAGACATTGCTGTTGCCGCGCTTGCCGAATGCTCTGACGTACATTCATCAGCACGCTTTGTTTCCAACCAGCTGGCATGGGCACGTAAGGCAGCGCCACAATTTTTCCGGTTTTGTGCTCAGTGGGACGCGTTTATGGCAACGATGAGGAACGATCCGGTGGTAGCCGGGCACTTTTCAGCAAAATTGGATCACAGTGGAGGATAAGATGAGCGATATTGATATAGCAGTCGGGATCAGCACGCGGAATTGTGCTGATACCATCGCTTCCGTTATGGCGCAAGTTGATCGTGGCCTCACGGAGTTCTTTCCGGATAAGCGCGGGCTGATTATCGTGTCGGACGGGTTTTCCGACGATGGGACACGCGCGATCGCCGAAACAACGGCGACGCGGGCGGACAAGCTTGTCGTGACAGAGGAAGGCCCTCTTGGTAAGGGAAGCGCCGTTCGCACGATATTTAAGATCGCACGGATCCGAAGTGCGGCTGCCATTGGGTTGGTCGACGGGGATCTCACCAGCATCCGCCCCGATTGGATCGCCCGGCTGGTTACCCCGATTGTAGATGGGCGTGATCTCGTTGTCCCCTATTATCTCCGCCACCGCTACGACGGGGTGATTACTAACCAGATCGCTTACCCACTGACAAACGTCCTGTTCGGGCTCGGGGTGAGACAGCCGATCGGCGGCGAGTACGGTCTATCCGCCCGTCTTATCGACCACTTGTTGGGACACCCGTTGTTCCCGGCGGAGTTCGGGATCGACATCTTTATCACCCTTGTATCGGGGGTAGAAGGAATGGACATTGTGGAGGCGGTACTTGGAGTCAAGGAACACGAATCGACTAAACAGTACGCAGACCCGGAGACGCTCCTCGTTCCGATGTTCTACCAAGTGGTGGGCACGTTGTTCCGGCTAATTGTGCACTACCGCGATTACATTCGAAAAGTTGACGGAATCCGTCCTGTTCCCCGACTCGGCGATCCCCCCAACGTTCATCCCGCACCTCTAACGGTGGACAAGGAAGGAGTGTACGCACAGTTTCACGCCAAGTACGACGAGCTCGTGCGGGGAAAAGCTGCGTTCCTGGCGGAGCTTGCGGCGAAACTCGATCAGGTGTACGCACTCCCACTTACCGAGTTCTCATTCCCGCTTGATTTGTGGGTGCAAGCGGTGTACCGAGCGATTAACGCGTTCGCACACGATGAAGACTTGAAAATCCTCGATGCATTGCGGGTGCTGTGGCAGGGACGGTTCTTAAGCCTGGTGCGGGAGACAGAGCGAATGAGTGACAAGGAAGCCGAGCGCTATATTCAGGAACAGCTTGCGGTATTTATTGCATACCGGGAAATGCTTGCTTGAATGACTTCGACGTTGCGTGCTGAGATGATGACCATTTTGTCCGCCGGATTGACGGCTGTCTCTCCGGCAACGTGTATCCCACATGTCATCAGACGTGACGGCGCCATTGTCGTCATCGGGAACGAGCGGATTGACCTGAGTGCGGTGCAGCGGGTGATTGTCGTTGGGATTGGGAAGGCATCGGCGCGGATGGCCGCCGCGGTGGAAGAGGTTCTGGGAGAAAGGATCGCTTCCGGGCTCGTCGTCACGGCAGATGGCTACAGGGTTTCCACTCGCCTGATCGAAGTAGTCGAAGCGGGCCACCCGGTTCCGGACGCCCGCGGGCTGGACGCGGCGGAGCGGATCGCCGCTCTTGTTGACTCCGCGTGTGATGACGACCTCGTACTTGTCCTCATCTCCGGCGGTGGGTCAGCACTTCTGACGCTCCCGGCTCCGCCCGTGACCCTCACCGACCTCATCGCAACCAACCGGCTTCTCTTGCTCTCCGGGGCGCGCATTCAGGAGATCAACGCGGTGCGCAAACATTTGTCCCAACTCAAAGGAGGGCAACTGGCGAAGCGGGCATCCCCCGCCCGGGTCGTTTCTATCATCCTCTCCGATGTGCCCGGGGATCCGGTTGACATGATCGCCTCCGGGCCGACGGTCCCTGATCCGACTACATTTGCAGACGCCGTTGAGATCCTCAAGCGCTATAAGTTGTGGGGAAAGGTGCCGGCGACCGTGCGGGGCCGCCTGGCAGCCGGAGCGGATGATGCGGTCTCTGAAACCCCAAAGTCGGACAATCCCACACTCAACCGGGCGAGTTACGTGATCGCCGGTTCCGGGACGATCGCGGCAGAAGCGGCGCAACGGGAGGGCAATCGGCTTGGCTACAACACTCTCCTTCTTACCACGACTCTCGAAGGCGAAGCGCGTGAGGTGGGAAAGGTAGTTACCGCGCTGGCACGCGAGGTGGTGGTCAAAAATCGACCAATCCCCCTCCCCGCCCTTATCCTCGCCGCCGGTGAAACGACAGTGACCGTGCGGGGAGATGGAACGGGCGGACGGAACCAAGAGCTTGCCCTCGCAGCGGCGCTGGGAATTTCCGGACTTTCGGGGGTGATTGTCGCTGCGCTGGGAACCGACGGGCGCGATGGACCTACCGATGCCGCCGGGGGAGTCGTTGATGGAGAAACAATCGATCGTATCCGTGCTCATGGTATCAGCCCCCAAGACGCGCTGGCACGCAACGACGCGTATCACGCCCTCGCTGCTGCCGGTGCTCTCATTAATACCGGTCCCACTGGCACAAACGTCGCTGACTTAGTCGCAATTCTGGCACGATCGGGCCGAGATGCAGGATAAACCAGAACAGCCCGGCGGAACAACGTTCCCAATTGAGGGGAAGAACGGGCTTGACTATCCACGTCGATCGGGACATACTTCCGCGGTCGCAGCTATCCCATCGGGAGGGGGAGATGGAAGATATTTTTCATCGGAGCGAGCATAATCCGCTCATTGAGGTATCAGAGCTGCCGTACCCGGCGAACGCGGTGTTTAACGCCGGAGTCGCTGATCTGGGAGATGAGATTCTACTGTTACTCCGTGTCGAAAGCCGATCGGGCCGATCTCATCTCACGATTGCCCGCAGCCGGGACGGAGTGACCGGATGGCGGATCGAGGATCGACCACTGCTGCACCCCGATCAGGGATCGCCATACGAGATATACGGGGTAGAGGACTGTCGCATTACCCGGGTGGATGATCTCGATCGCTGGGTGTTGGCGTACACCGCATTTTCCGGGTACGGTCCCGCGGTGGCAATCGCCACTACGACCGATTTTCAGACGGTGGATCGGCTGGGTGTTGTGTTGCCGCCCAACAACAAAGATGCCGCCGTGTTCCCGCGCCGGATACACGGAAAGTATGCGATTCTGCATCGTCCGCGCGGCGATGAGGGGAACATCTGGATCGCTTACTCATCTGACCTGACGCGGTGGGGAGAGAACGAGGTTGTGCTCCCGATCCGGTCCGGCCCGTGGTGGGATGGGGCAAAAGTAGGCACCGGACTGCCGCCGATCGAAACTGAACACGGCTGGTTGTTGATTTATCACGGGATCAAGAACATGGTGAGCGGCCCGATTTACCGCGTGGGAGCGGCGTTGCTGGATCTGGAACAGCCGCAGCATTTGATGGCGCGCACGCACCACTGGATCCTTGGCCCGCAGGCGCCGTACGAGCGTACCGGTGATGTTCCCAATGTCGTGTTTCCATGCGGTGGAATTGTGCGCAACGGCGAACTGTGGATGTACTACGGCGCAGCCGATTCCTCGATTTGCCTCGCCACCACGCGAATTGACGACCTCATCTCATATATCA
>WFSM01000094.1 GCA_015485945.1 Candidatus Bipolaricaulota bacterium
CAGGCCGTATTTCTCGCCTTGGCGAGCAAACACCTCAAGCACGCGCTCCATTTGGGCATCGGTGTGAGTGGCCATGTAACTCGTACGCAGGAGCGACGCGTCGGCGGGGGAAAAGTATCGCCCTATCGCCACACGGACACAGGGAACCAACGTCGCACACAAGGTGCAACGCTACGCAAGCCGGGTTTTTCGTAGCGTCAGGCTTCATGCCCGACGGCATCTTGTGGTGTCGAGTCTTGCTTGCCCGGTGGAGTCCTACTCTACCGAGGTGCCCGACGCTCTCTGGCGCAGGTTTCATGCAGTCCGGACAAACAACAAACCGATTCGCCGGTGGCGAATCTCCGCTTTCCTCCCCGCAGCAAGCTGTGAGGTATCCAGCGGAGGGATTTTATGAACTGCGGACACACGCCACTCCGCGCTCAAATCAGGCCGTATTTCTCGCCTTGGCGAGCAAACACCTCAAGCACGCGCTCCATTTGGGCATCGGTGTGCGTGGCCATGTAACTCGTACGCAGGAGCGACGCGTCGGCGGGGACGGCGGGGGAAAGCGCTACGTTTGTGTACACCCCAGCATCGAACAACCCCTTCCATAACTGCATCGTCTTCATCTGATCGCCGATGAAGATCGGAACTATCGGCGTTTCGCTTTTTCCGACATCGAACCCGAGTTCGCGGTAGCCGCGGCGCATGCGGGCGGCGATGGCGTTGACGCGGTCGACCCGCTGCGGTTCGGCTTCCATCACGTCCAGCGCCGCGAGGACGGCGGCGACGTTGGGCGCGGGGAGACTAGCGCTGAAGATCAGCGGCCGCGCGGTGTGTTTAATCCAGTGGATCGTCGATTTCTCCCCTGCGATAAACCCACCGATCGACGCGAACGATTTGCTGAACGTGCCCATTATCAAATCGACTTTATCAGTGAGCCCAAAATGAGCGACGGTGCCATGTCCCTGTCCCATTGTGCCTAGTCCGTGGGCATCGTCCACCATCAGCCGCGCCCCGTACTTATGACAGAGCGCGGCGAGTTCCGGCAACGGCGCCACCTCGCCGCTCATGCTGAACACACCGTCCACCACCACCAGCTTGCCCGCAGTCGCGGGGACGCTACGCAAGATGCGCTCCAGATCGGACATGTCGTTGTGGCGGAATCGCAGTAACCGCCCGAATGCAAGCCGAGCGCCGTCGACAAGGCTGGCGTGGTTCTCGCGATCACCGATGATGACGTCACCACGACCGACGAGGGCGGACAGGGTCCCAAGGTTCGTCTGATAGCCAGTGCTGAACACGAGCGCTTTTTCCATTCCCACAAACCGCGCTAATCGCTCCTCCAGCTCCTCGTGCAGCGCCAGCGTGCCGTTCAGAAACCGCGACCCGGTGCAACTAGGACCGAATTCCCGTATCGCTGCGATCGCCGCCTCCCGCACTTTAGGGTGGGTGGTCAGCCCAAGATAATTGTTGGACCCGATCATGATCAGCCGCCGCCCACCAATCGTGGCCTCCGTTCCCTCTGCGTTGTCAAGCGGGATAAAAAACGGATAGAGGCCCATTTCCTGGACCTCGTGTGGGCTCGCCGGATATCCCATCGCATGCGCCACCGCAGGATCAGAAAAGAATCCCCGGCACTTCTCAAATAAATCCACTCACGTTCTCCTTTGTACGCTCAATTGTTGCCCTACGCCTGTTGCCGAAGGGCCGGCGACAAAATTACCACCGCCGGTGCATAAGGTGATTCTCCCCCCATCGCCGGTCCGGTTTCAAGTGGTAGGGCGACGGAATTATTGTGGACACGTAGGTACAATAAAGCAAATGGCACACATAACCGATTATCGATTTGGGCGCGTGCGGATCGGCGATGTGGTCTATCACCGCGATGTGCTCGTGCACGAAAATGAGGTCTGGTGTCCGTGGGTGCGACGGGAAGGACACGCGCTTTACCCTGATGACCTCGACCGGCTCATGCCGCGCGCGCCGACAGTGCTCATCATCGGAACCGGTGCATTTGGCAGGCTTAAAGTCCCGATGGAAACGGAACAATGGCTTGCATCACGCGGGATCGAGCTTGTCGCCTTGCCCACCGCGCGCGCAATTGCGGAGTACAATCGCCGCGCCGCGCCCAACGTTGCGTGCGGGCTCCACCTCACGTGCTGATCTGCTAGAAGTTAACCGATATACGTGATACACTCGCATCCGCAACTTACGAGAGGAGGAAAGATGGATAAACAGAGAGTTGAATTTCTGCGCAAGTTCATGGAAACGGCGTGCCCATCTGGCTTTGAAGCGCAGGCGTCACAGCTGTGGCGGGAGGCAGCAGCCAAGTTCGCCGACCGAACGTGGGCCGACATGCACGGGAACAGCATCGCAGTGGTGAACGAAGGAGGAAGCCCGCGTGTGATGCTCGCCGGCCACATCGACGAAATCGGGTTGATGATCACCTACATCGACGAGCACGGTTACCTATCGTTCGCCGGGATCGGCGGCTGGGATCCCCAGGTCCTTCCCGGTCAACGGGTGCAGATCCACACGAAATCAGGCGTCGTGCTCGGGGTGGTGGGAAGAAAGCCGATCCATCTGCTCAAGGATGAAGAGCGCAAAAAGGTCGTGAAGTTCGAGGACCTGTGGATCGACATTGGGGCGAAGGATAAGGAAGAGGCGGAAAAACTGGTCGGGATCGGAGATCCGGCCGTACTCGACTACTCGTTCGCTGAACTGCGCAACGACTTCGTCGCCGCGCGCGGATTCGACGACCGCATCGGAGCGTTCATCGTGCTCGAGGCAGCGCGGATCGCTGCTAAGTTAAACCCCAAGGCGGCGATATACGCCGTCGCTACCGTGCAGGAGGAGATAGGGCTGCGCGGTGCACGCACAAGTGCGTTTGGGATCGATCCCAAAGTGGGGATCGCGGTCGATGTCGGCTTCGCCACCGACACCCCGGGAATGGGAAACGAGAAGAAGATGGTCGGTGATATCAAGATGGGCGGCGGCCCGATGATCGCCCGCGGCCCGAACATCAACCCCAAGGTGTTTGCACTATTGGTGGATACCGCCAAGCGCGAGCACATTCCGTATCAGGTCGAAGG
>WFSM01000095.1 GCA_015485945.1 Candidatus Bipolaricaulota bacterium
CTGATGAAATCGCACGCAACATGGCGACGTACAAGGAGCAGGCGTTCAAGATCCTCGACCCCAATCGCACTGAGGTTCGCTACAACTCGGAGTGGCTCGGGGCGCTCACGTTCGCCGATGTGATCACCCTCACCGCCAAGTACACCGTCGCGCGCATGCTCGAGCGCGACGACTTCGCAAACCGGTTCGCCGAAAATCGACCGATCAGCATCCTCGAATTTCTCTATCCGCTCGCCCAGGCGTACGACTCGGTGGCGATTCATGCCGACATCGAACTCGGCGGCGCCGACCAGCTGTTTAACCTCCTCGTTGGCCGTGAGATCCAACGCGAGTATGGGCAGGATCCTCAGATCGTTCTCACGGTACCGCTTCTGATCGGGACGGACGGGACGCGGGCGATGAGTCAGTCGGTGGGAAACTACGTCGGGATATCCGAGCCACCGGCGGAGATGTTCGGAAAGCTGATGGCGATCCCCGACGAGCTGATCAATGACTATTTCTTCTTCCTGACCGATGTCCCCAAGGATGAGTATGTGGCCCTGCTGCCCCGCGATGCAAAGCGGAAGCTGGCGTGGGAGATCGTGCGCATGTACCACGGTACCGCGGCGGCCGATGCCGCCCGGGACGAGTTTGATCGGATTCACATCCGTCATGAGCGCCCGAGCGAGGTCGCGCAGGTGGAGATCGATCGGTCACTGATAAAGGACGACGGTACGATCTGGATCGTCGATCTCCTCGCTGCCACCGGGCTCGTGCCGAGCCGCGGTGAGGCAAAACGGGTGGTCTCCCAAGGCGGGGTGCGAATTGATGGCGAGCGGGTGACGGCGCTCAATTACGATCTTCCGTTCTCTCCGCCGCACCTGATTCAGGTGGGCAAACGGGCGTTTGTCGAGGTCGTATGACCACCTATCTCCTTATCGGGGAGGCGCCAAGTCCCGAGGTGGCAGCCCGGGTTGCCGACCAGTACAAGGACTGTCCGTACGTCCATTTCATCGCCGCGTTCGGGGCAATGCTCGTGGGCGTGTTTTACTTTCCTCCCGATCGGGAGTGGTGGATCAAACTCGTCGCCGATGAGCCCACGCTTACATTGGGATTGCATCGTGCCGCGGTCTACCGCACGGATCATCCTGCATCGCCGGAGAAATTTACCCTCCGAATTCCGGAACAGAAAGGCGATATCGCTCCGTGCGGTTCGAAGTGTATCGATTGTGAGCGGTTTTCTACGTGCTCCCACTGCCCGGCGACGCGCTACTATCTATTCGACAATCAGGTTGGGTGAAAACCGGTCGGTATCCGCGAGGAGAAACTCGTTGCTCAGCCCGAGTGCTCCGGTGGGACAGATGTCCACGCACTGGTGACAGAACGTACACCGCGCCACGTGGATGCGAATCTTCTTCTCGTCCGGCTTAAACATGATTACATTTGCTGGGCATACCTTGATGCACAGCTGGCAGCCGATGCACTTGTCACGATCGTAGGTGAGCTTGCCGCGGAGGTCGGTCGGCACCGGCACCGGAGGATTGATGCGCGCCTCACCGCGCGCCACCTTTCCCAGCAGCCCGGTGACCGACTTCGGCATGTACTTGACCGGGAATGGGTTGGTAGCCGGCTTGTGCAGTAGTTGTTTGATGAGCGTGGCAAAGATCATCGTTCTCCTTTCTCACAAAATCCGATCGAGCGCGAGGAAGATCATGCCCAGAAGCGCCATCGCGGTCATCGGCAGCCAGAACAGCCGCGCCACCTGATCGACCTTCAGCCGTGCGAACCCGACCCGCACCACAATCACCGTGAAGAAGATGACCACGAATATCTTCACGAGGAAGAACAACGCATCAATAAACGCCCCCAGCGCGCCGGCAAGTCCAAGCGGAGCGGCAATGCCGTACGGAATGAACAACGCGACAACTAAAGCAGACATCACGATCATCTTGACCGCATCGGCAAGATAGAACATCGCCAGGTTGCGCCCGGAGTACTCGGCAAGGAGTCCCCCGGCAATCTCGGTCTCCGCTTCCGGAATATCAAACGGGATCTTGGACAACTCGGCCGGCGTGACAACAAGGAGCGAGATCAGGAGAAGGACAAGTCCAATCACCCCGAGTGGTCCCACCATCCCCCACAACGGGTGCGCGGCGATGACCGCGAGGGAGAACGTGTGCGCTCCGGGGAGGATGGTTGCCAACCGCCACGCGACACTCACCAATGTGATCGCCAGCGGAAACTCGTAACTCATCAACATCACCATTTCACGCTGTGCCCCCACGGTGGCGTACGGTGATCCGGCGGCGAATCCACCGATGATCATCGCCAGAGCGGGAACAGCGAGCAGGTACAGCACGAGGATCAAGTCTCCGTACCCGGAGAATAGGGGGGCAAACCCGCCGAGGGGAAGGTAGAACAGGATGGTTGCCACCGCGGCGAGGGATACCACCGGCATTCCATTGAACAGCCAGGTGACGGCGTGGTCGGGGACGATATTCTCCTTAATCATCAGTTTGGTGACGTCGTAGAACGGCTGGCGCAGCGGCGGGCCGATCCGCCCCTGCATGTGGGCGGCGAGCTTACGGTCGAACCCCTTGTACACCAGTCCGAGCAGCCCGCTTCCGAACAGGACAACGATGCCGCCCCAAACAGCGGTTGCGATTCCCACAGTCATCCGCACATCCTCCTTGTTTTTTCTCGCGACAGCTTGACGAGTTCCTCCTTCAACTTAACCGCCTCGCCCCCGCCCTGATCGACAAGGGTGGCGCGGTCGAGGCAGCACATGCACGGGTCGATCGACGCCGCGATGATCGGGATGTCGGCAATCTCGTCTCCCATAAACTTCGGTACCCATGACATCAGATTGGAGTAGGTGGGCGCCTTTACCTTCCACGCCACCGGTGCCTCCACCCCCGCTTCCAACCGAATGTAGTGGAACACCTCGCCGCGCGGTGCCTCGTGACGGCCGATCCCTTCTCCATCCGCCTTTTTCAGGACCGCAAGCAGGGCCGCCACCTTGGGAATCGACGTGAGTTCGCCACCGGGCATGTGCTCCAGGCAGTACTCAATGATCTTGATCGATTGATCGACCTCAAGAAGGCGGACGACGATGTTGTCGAACACATCTCCCACTACCGGTTTACCGTAATCCTCTGGCGTGATCGCGCGGATATCCATGTCCGCGTACGCGAGATAGGGCATGTCCTGACGCACGTCCTTT
The DNA here is from genome assembly GCA_015485945.1 of Candidatus Bipolaricaulota bacterium. Classification (GTDB taxonomy): domain Bacteria; phylum Bipolaricaulota; class Bipolaricaulia; order UBA7950; family UBA9294; genus S016-54. Next base: position 3,203 of record WFSM01000095.1, read on the forward strand.
TTTACCCCCGACGCGCGCGCCGTCGGGCCAACGGCGCACAACGCGACCGCGTCGTCGTAGGTGAGCACCCCGACGTTGCTGGTTCGCATCGCGACCGACTTGTCGTGGAGAAACGCGTTAATCATGTCCTGCAGTAAATTTTTATAATAACTGAGCGCTTCGTAGGCAAGGCCGGCCTTTTCGTCGGGGATATCGCGCCGCACGCCGCCGTAGATCGGGATCGCGTAATCGACGCGGTTACCGGTGAGCTGTTCGAGAAGATCCATCACCTTCTCCCGCACCTTCCACACGAGATGAAGCAGGGTATCGAACCCAAGCTCGTGCGCCGCAACTCCGGCCCACAACAAATGGGAGTGAATCCGCTCCAGCTCCCCGATAATCGTACGGATATACTGCGCCCGTGGTGGGACCTCGATGCCGGCAGCGTTTTCCACCGCCTGCGTGAGGGCAAGGGGATGGGAAATCGAGCAGATCCCACAGATCCGTTCCGCCAGGTACAGAACCTGGATCAGGTTACGCTTCATCCCCATGTATTCGATTCCGCGATGGGCGTAGCCGGGCTTGATATCCACCCCGACGATCCGTTCCCCGGACAGGCGGAACGTAAACTGGATCGGCTCTTTGAGCGCTGGGTGTACCGGGCCGATCGGGACCGAGTACGTCGTCTGGGTAGTGCACGTCGTGCATCCGAGCTCGAGGTTGATCTTGTCGCTATCCATCGCGCTCCTCCCATTTGACAATGCGCTTCACGGACTTCTGCGTCTCTTCTTCCAGGTCCTTACGCCACGGGTGAATCGTCATGTCTTCGGGAAGGAACAAGTTGCGTCCATCCGGAATTCCGTCGATTGTGATCCCGTAGAATTCCTGTTTCTCCCGTTCTGAGGTAAGGGCACCGGGGAGGAGACCGGTGATGGTGGGGAGGTGAAAGTCATCTTTGGGGACGCGGGTGCGGATCGTGAACGTAATCTCGCCGTAACGCTCGCCCCATCCGACAGCAAAGTGGTAGTTGAACGCCACCATATCGCCGAGATCGTCTCCCGAGATCACCGACAAGTGGGGAGAGAACCGATCACACAGGTATGTGACCGCAGCGGGCAACTGAGCGCGCGGAATCTCGATCCACACGTCGTACACCGGCCGCGGTGCGGTTGTGCCCACGGTACGTTCGACCACGTGGGAGTCCGTGATCACGGCGCCAAATTTCTCTTTGAACGCAGTCAGGATCTCATCCGGGGTCATTTGCTCACCCCTGCCTGTTCTAAGTGGGCTACTGCCTTGACCACTCCGTCGATGATCGCCTCGGGCCGTGGCGGGCACCCCGGGACGTAAACAGCGACGGGAACAACCTCGTCCACCGGTCCTTGCACGTTGTACGACTCGTAGAATACCCCACCAGTCGAGCCGCAGCCGCCCACAACAACGACCGCCTTGGGATCGGGGGTCTGATCGTAGATCCGCTTGAGGCGGGACAGCATCGGGCGGGTCACCGGCCCAGTCACGAGGAGAACATCAGCATGACGCGGCGTCCCGGTAAGCATGATCCCGAACCGCTCGGTGTCGTACCGCGGGGTGAGGGCGGCGACGATCTCGATATCACACCCATTGCATGATCCAGTCGCGACGTGGAACACCCATAATGCCTTTTTGAACGACCGCGGCAGCGCCATCTCATCTCACCTCAGCAGTCCAATGACGATGAACACCACTGCGAGAACGCCGATGAACCACGCGAAGTAGTCGGACAGAACTCCGGTATGCCATTCGCGGATGCGATCGTAATAAGCGCGCAACCCCGCGGTCATCCCCCAGTACAGGTGGTCACCACTCACATGCAGTCGCGCCGGATCCGGTTCTTCGTTCCCGGCGAGGAATGGCTTTGTTTGATCGGAGTTTTTCTTGTAGTCCTTGCGACCGGCACCCCAGATCCAGAACCCAATTCCAAGCACCCCCAGAAACAGGAGCGTCCATACGACCGGACTCCAGATGCCAAATCCCGTATTGATCGCGTTCACGTCACCCTCCCATCACCGCACCAATGTACGCATCTCGTCCCATCCACAACGCTTTCGCCGCCGGCGTCACGATCGTGTGCACGAAGAACCCGGGGAACAGGCCGAACGCGATCACCACCACGGCCAGCGTGCCCATGGCGGCGAACATCCATCCCGACGGCCGTGCCGCTGGCGCGCCCAACCGCGGCCCAAGGAACGCGGACTGGAACACCTTCACAAACACCGCAAGCAGGAGGATGCTCCCCAGAATAGCAATTACCGCCAAAATCGGGCTGTAGCGGAACGTGGACTCATAGATCATCAGTTTGGACGCGAATCCGTTGAACGGCGGAATCCCGGCGAGAGCGAACGACCCAATCATGAAGAACACGGCGGTCCACGGCAGATCATGCCCCAGCCCGCCCATTCGATTTAAGTTACGCGTGCCCGCAGCCCGGATCACGGCGCCGGCGGACAGGAACAGCAATCCGACGCAGGCAGCGTCGTTGATCATATGAAATATCCCTCCCTGCATCGCCACCAGCCCGAACGGCTGGTGCCCGGCGCTCGTCGCCAATCCGACCCCGACTCCGAGGAGCATGTACCCAATCTGGGACACAGCGCCATAGGCAATCAATCGCTTGATATCGCTCTGGATCAACGCCATCGTTACCCCGACGAATATCGTGAGAAGGGCAAGCGTGATCAGGATCCATCCCAGCGCGGTGACGCTGATCGTCAACCCATACAGGGTGAACAACACCCGAAACAGGCCGTACAGGCTCGCTTGAGAGTTGGCGACCAACACTGCTGCGATCGGAGCCGGCGCCTCGCCGTACGCATCCGGGGCCCACATGTGCATCGGAACCGCACCCGCCTTCATCGCTAATGCGGTGAGCAACAGCCCAAGAGCAATCTTATCGACCATGCTACCGCCGATATGTGCCGCTAAGTACGCGATGTTCAGCCCATCATACTCGCCGTACAACAGCCCGATCGCCAAAAGGACGAACAACCCGGATACGGTGTACAGGGTCATCGTCTTGAACGCCGCTTCCTGCGATTTGCCTTGCCACGCGCGGAACCCGATCAGCCCGCACGCGGCAATTGACGTAATCTCCAGAAACACGAAGAAGTTGAACAGATCACCGGTCAATTCCATCCCGAAGATCCCTGCTCCCAGCAGAAGGAACAGCGCCTCGTACATGTTGCCGCCGGAGCGCCGCCGCCAGTACGGGAAGCTGTAGAAAATCGCGGTGATAAGGACAAGTGCTGTCAAAATCACCATGAACGCGCTCATCCCGTCCACTTCGAGGATGATCCTGATGGGGAAGTGCATCCCCAACGGCAGCGTCGCCATTCCGCCGAGCACGTAGGTAATCGGAGCGGCGGAGGTAAACACGTGCGCCGCCACCAATCCGGCACACGCTGTCGTCAGAAGCGCAATCAACCCGGTGAATATGCGGCGCAGCGGCACACTGATCCGCCCGATCAACGGGACGGCGAATGCGCCAAGCAGTGGAATCGCGATCAACAGCACCGGAGCGTTGAAAATGAGGGCATTCATCCGCGAAGCTCCTTTATTTTGTTTACGTCCAGAGTTTTATAATGGCGATAGATAAAGATGGCAAATGACAACAGCAGCGCCGTCGTCGCTAACCCAATGACGATGCTCGTCAGTGTCAACGCCTGTGGGGTGGGGAGAACCATCGGCTTTGCCTTGGGGGCGTACGTGTAAATTGGAGCGATCCCACTGTTACGGTAACCCAGCGTCACCAGAAACAGGTTCACCCCGGTTTCCACAAGATCGATCCCGATCACGATCTTGATCAAGTTGCGCTTGAACAAGAGAGCATAGATCCCGAGGATCACAAGCAGAATCGCGATGATGTACGGAAAGTTTCCAATCATCGTTTTTCCTCCTCGTTACGACCACCAACAAGCATCACCAATACCACGACCGCTAATCCGGTCATCACTTTCAGTCCCACCGCCCAGTTCATCCACGGGAGCGTACCACCGGTGTCCAGGATTCCCCCGTTAATTCCAATCGGGGTATGGGCACCAAAGACCGATCCCGAATTAGCGATGATATTGTAGAAGAACGACGTTCCAATCCCGATGAACCCGAGGGCGATAAATGCCAGTGCGCCTACTTCTTCCAAATTCTGGAGAATGTGCGCGCTTAACTTGCCCTTGATCCCCACCACACCAAACGCCACCACGAGGAGAGCAAATGCGGTCGCCACCACTGATCCCCCCTGGAATCCGCCGCCTGGAGTGAGGTGTCCATGCATAACCACGTAAAAGCCAAAGATGACCGTAAGTCCGTACACGAACCGCGTTATCGTGCGCACAATCACCGACATTTCGCCGTTCATCGCTCATCCTCCCGCAGCTTGCGAAACAGGGCGACAACCCC
>WFSM01000096.1 GCA_015485945.1 Candidatus Bipolaricaulota bacterium
CCGATCACCACCAAATCGAACTGCGCCATTCCCTAAATTACTTCTCCCGGCGCGGAAACGCCCTGAAGATGTCGATTGGCACCGGGAAGATCACGGTGGACGAGTTTTCCGACGAGATGTCGATCAACGTCTGGAGATAACGCAGCTGGATCGCGGCGGGGTTGCGCTCGATGATCGCCGCCGCTTCGGACAACTTGGTCGCCGCCTGCAACTCACCCTCGGCGTTGATGATCTTGGCACGGCGCTCGCGCTCCGCTTCAGCCTGCCGCGCAATCGCCCGCTGCATGTCCCCGGGGATCTTCACGTCCTTGATCTCCACCGTCTTTACCTTGATCCCCCACGGATCGGTTTGTTCATCGATGATTTCCTGGAGCTTGAGGTTGATCTTCTCGCGTTCAGCAAGGATCTCGTCGAGCTCAACCCCACCGAGGACGCTGCGCAGCGTGGTCATCGCGATCTGGCGGGTGGCCTCGATGTAGTTCTGTACCTCGACCACCGCCGCGGACGGGTCGACGACGCGGAAAAATAGAACTGCGTTCACCAGTGTGGACACGTTGTCTTTGGTGATCACCTCCTGCGGCGGCACGTCAAGGGTGACAACGCGCAGACTTACCTTGACCATCTTGTCGACGATCGGCAGGAGGATAAAGATCCCCGGTCCCTTCGCCCCGACAAGCCGTCCCAACCGGAAGATCACTCCCCGTTCGTACTCCCGCACTACTCGAATCGAATTCAGTAGGAAAATAATCACTATTCCTACAATAACGCCAATCGTTATCGCCATATTCCCCTCCCCGAGATTGTTGGTACCACTTTGATCTTAGGAGGTAACAACGCCAGAGTCAATTATCACGCTCAAACTGAGATATCAATGGCGGGAGTTCGGAGAAATCGGAGATCACATGCGCCGCCACCTGGAGCAACTCATCGTCTTTTGGATTCACCGCCACCGGCAGGCCAACGATGCGCATCACCGGGATGTCGTTGATGTGATCCCCAACGAAACACATCGCATCAAGCGGAATCCCGCGCTCCACCGCGATTTCACGCAGCACTTCATCCTTGCTCCACAGATCGACAACGATCTCGCTGTCACCGGTAAAGCGGCCGTTTTCGACGAGGATGCGGTTTGCCAACGCGAAATCGAACCCGAGATCGTCCTTGACATAGTCGGCAACGAGGTTCACCCCGGAGGAGATGATTCCGAGCACGTACTTACCGCGCAGCGCGGCAACCGCTTCCCGTACTCCATGTGCGTATGGCGGCGGGAAGATGTGAGCGGCGATCTGTGACACGGAAATCCCGGCGAGTAACGCCGCATCCTGGGCCACCCACTCCCGGTACGCGTCTCGGCGCGGGAGGTACTCGGCGAGCAACTTCTCGGAGTCCTCTCGCACTCCGGCAGCGGCGGCGATCGCCCCCCAACTCGATTCGAACTCTACTCCGTGGTAACGGACAAGCGTGCCGTCAAGGTCGAACACGACCGCCGCGAGTTTCCCCATCCCTACTTGCTCCCCGGCAGAGTAAGAACGGTTCCATCACCGATTCCGTTGGCCGCGATGAATCCCTGTGGAAGTTCGAGCGCGTATTGGAACGCTCCCTTCGCCGTGTACAACTGCTTTTTTTTGGCGTTAGCAGCATACACCTTCATCGTGGTGCCGCCGGCGAACTTGCCGGACTTGTCGAAGAAAACGATATCGATCGGGAAGTGCACCGTTTCCATCGTGAACTGAACTTTAACTTCCTGCGTAAACGAGAACAGAATCGCCGGGAACACGGTGCGCAGGGACGGTGGGAACCCGCGAAATCCGGTGAACCGGGAGTACGGCTTGTCTGCAGCCAACGCGGTGACCGAGATTTTCTTCCCTGCTTTGGTCGTAAGCGTGAGTGTCTCTTTCGTAAGCGCACTCAGCACCCCAAGGTCGCCCGCGGCGCCGGCGGTGGTCATAATGGGAGCGGTGTCCTGCGCAGTGGACGGATAGACGGTCATCGGAGTGTCACCGATACCGTCCTTGTTGGTATCCTTGCCGGTATACGTCGCCCAGTAATTTCCCACTCCGGACTGTGTCCACGTGTTGCCGTTACCATAGTCCTCCACTACCGCCTTGCCGGTATCCAAAAAATAGTCGCCGTATATCATGTTTGCTTCGGAATCCTTGTTCAGGTAAAGATCTTTTTGGTTTTCGGAGAACACGTTGTCGCTGATAACATTCCCCACCACTTTTACCTTTCCGTACGTTTCGGGGAACAGAATCCCCTGGCTCTGTTGGGCGATCAGGTTGTGGGAAATGGTGTTGTAACTGCCCGTCACCTCGACACCGTACGCACCAGCAACAATGGTGTTAAACGACACGGTGTTGTCCGCGCCGGTCTTGGAGATGGAGATACCCGTTTCCGCTTCGGCGATCGAATTCTGCGTGATTACGTTGCCGGTCGCCTGCCCGATTGCTATCCCGTATTTCGTATTCTTTTGGTAGATGATGTTCTGTGTGATCTTATTGTCCGTTGATCCGGCGGATAGCTGGATCCCGGTGGGATTGGCAGCGATCGCGTTGTTGGAAATCACGTTGTTGTCCGATGCGGCAACAAGTGCACCGAAATTATTGGCCATTAACTGATTGTCGGTCACGGTGTTGTTCTTGGACAGCCACAGAAATAAGCCGGCAAAGCGGTTGTTCACCAAAATGTTATTGGTAACCGTGTTATTGTCGGATCGATACAGGGTAAGTCCGTGCTCGGTGTACACCGGATTGGTGCGCCGGGCTTCATTGTTGCGAATGATGGAGTTGGTCACAAACGCAAGCTGGATCCCGCCTCCGTTGACAATTGTGTTATTTTCGATCGTCACTCCGTCGCTGGCGACGACGTACAGGCACGTGCCTTTGATTCCACTCACCGTACCGCCATGTTGTCCGTAGATGTAATGGATCGGCGCGTTATTAAGTATGTTGGTGGTGTCGATCGCCAGGTTGTACTCCGCCGGTGACTCGCCGATGACCCGCAGCCCCATTCCCTGAACGTCAATGACATTCATTTTCATGGTGATGGCGGTGGATGACGATATGTCAATCCCATTCAGCGAGTTGGAAATAGTGCACCCCTCGATTGTTGCCCCAGACACAAACCCGAGGTGGATCGCCGCTCCAAGAGGATCCATCGCGCCGCGGATTATGAGTCCCCGCAACACGAAATGCGCGGTCGTGTTCTGAATGTTGATCGCGTACGACGCCGTCTGGGGAACATCAATCTCCCAGCCAGCGATGATGTACGGATCAGTCGCGGTCCCGTTTCCTCCGATCACTCCGTTCGCCGCGGTGAAGTCCGAATTACCAAGAATGGTTATCGGGGCATGCGTTCCAGCAACCCCGACAACGGCCATGAGCGCCAATCCGAGCAAAAAAACACCTATCATCCTAATGTGCATGTCAATCTCTCCTTCGCGTATAACCCAATTTTCTATTATAGCCCGGCTCAACAGCACGAGCAATACAACTCTACTCAAACGCAATAAAGATTCGATGGTGGAAAAATGGAGGAATGGTGAACGCCCGCATGACCAATTTCCCGTGATCCCGTAGTACCACCGCCAACGTGTCCGACGTCCGATGAAAACGGGCGCGAAATGACCGGCAGCGGCCGCGAACGCCGCTATACTGGATGGCATGAAACTGTCGGGTGTAATGCGCTTCCTCAGTGTCTGTTTGGTCATCATCACCCTATTTGGAGTCGGGTCCAACCGCGGGTCAACCTCTGCCTCGTCCGCATTTCCCCTCTCCCCGCACAATCGGGTGGGAGTGTACCTGACGTCGTACTCCCTGACTAAACCGGGAACGCTTGCCAGCGTGCTTGCCGCCGCCCAGGCGGGCATGATCAACGCCGTGGTGATAAACGTAAAAAATATGCACGGCGAAATTACGTACGCGAGCAACGTCCCATTGGCACGGAAGATCGGGGCAGTTGCAACCAGAATTGACCCCCGCACCATCATCCCTAAACTCCACGCCGCCGGGATCTACGTGATCGCCCGACAGGTCCTGTTCTACGATCCCAAACTGGCTGCCTATCTCGGGATTTCCGGAGCGTGGGTATCGCCGGAGAGCCCGCAAGTAGTTGCCTACAACCTCGCGATCGCGAATGAGACAGCGTCACTTGGGTTTGACGAGATCCAATTCGACTACCTGCGGTTCCCGGATGGCGAGGGCCTTGGAACCGGATACGGCCCGCGCTATGCCGCAATCGATGCGTTTCTCGATCGCGCGCGTCGTCTCCTCGCCGGCCGTGTTTTCATCTCCGCTGATCTGTTCGGTCGGGTGATGTGGAACTGGAACAAAAAGTTAATCGACCCGATCGGCCAATCGCTGGAACAAATCGGCGCCCGGGTTGACTTTCTTTCTCCGATGCTTTACCCATCCCACTATCACGAGCAGTACTACAAGAGCGACCCGTACCGGGTGGTGCACGATGCGCTTGTCACTGGTCGCGCCCGGGTAACCACGCCAATTCGTCCGTTCCTGCAGGCGTTTGATCTTGATATTCCCCGCGGAATGTCGCTGGAGGATTACATCCGCGCTGAGATCAAGGCGGTGCAAGATGTCGGAGCGGATGGATATCTGTTTTGGAACCCAAGTTCCGACTACACCGCCCTGTATCGCGCCCTGTCCCGGTAGGCTTTATCCCTGTGTTCGTTTACAGTACCATCGCCGGTAAGGAGGAATGATGCAGCCCATCGAGGAATGGATCCGCACCAACCTAGACGTGGAGTGGACCAACTCGGCAACACTCCGCTACGCCGCGATGGACCACCAGGCACCGCCCGACCTCGGGGGGGTATACCGCGATTACACTCCGGAGCGGGTCGATGACTGGATTGACCTAACGCTCATCATGGCGTACCTGGCCGCGCTGGGAACGACCGGGCGGATTCTCGACGTCGGCACCGGTGATGGATGGCCAGCGCTCCCGCTCGCTCCGTACGTGGATCGAGTAGTCGGGATCGATGCCACCTCCAAGCGGATCAATACGGCGGAGGCAAACCGGGCCCGGCGCGGGCACGAAAATGTGGAGTTCCGGCACGCTGCCTGCGAGCAAATCCCGTTTCCGACTCACAGCTTCGACGGCGCCGTCGCCGGGACAGCGATTGAACAAGCGGTGGATCCGGGCGCGTGTTTGCGCGAGATTTATCGCGTGCTGAAGCGGGGCGGTGCCCTCGTTGCCACGGTCGAACACCTGGCGGGAGAACTCGGCGAACGCTCCGAGCAACAAGTGGAGTTGTTTCAGCGCGGCGACCGCTTCTGGTACCGCTACGCCGTAAAGGAGCCCGCCCCGCCGCGGGAGGTGGAGTACCTGGTTGAGATCAACCCCGATCCCCAATTGGAAGCAACCGCCGCCGCATTTCCGCACCGGTCCGGATTTACCCGCCGGAAAGGAGAACCGGGAATGCAGCCCCTCACCTCCGCAATCGCTGCCGCATGTGGGCTCCCGTTATTGGAGCAGGTGCGTGACAAAATCGTGCGGACACGCGGGTTCGAGCTTCACCACTATACCGTAGCCTCCCTGCGCCAAGCCCTCACTGCTGCTGGATTCTCGCGGGTACAAATCCGCGGGCCGATCACCCGGATCGCGAGTCGGTGTTTCATCGGACTGCATGAATCCGGCACTCTCCCCCACCTGCGCCCGTGGTTCGCCCACATCTGCCGCGGGCTCGCGGAAGCGTGGGCAGAGGTCCCAGCGGAGGAAAGTTCGCTCCTATTTATACGCGCGAGAAAGGAGACGTGATGATCGACGTGCGAGAAAGCGCGCACTATGTGATGAACCATGCTGCTTCCGTTGAAATCAACGCAAACGCGGTCCCGGGATTGGCAGCGGAGCTTCTTCCAATTCCAGTTCCTGACTGGGACTGCGTTTATCACTACTGCGATGGGACGGTACGCACCGCGGCCTACCTATTTGTGGTCGATTCCCTCAACTTCTGCTTCTTCCCGGTACCTCGTTGGCAGGTGGTTGTAAATGACGAACAGCTAAGCGGGTACTTCGCACTCACCGCGGTCCTGAAACAGGCACTCCTCGCCGGCCGGCCGATCGACGATTTTCGGTACTTGGCCACCGTTCCCGCCGCGGAGGTGAAAGAAATCCTCCACGGCGAAGTCAGGATCGGGGAGATACCGCTATTCGCGGACCGGGTCGCGATCCTGCACGAGATCGGAACGCAGATGACCGCGCGCTACGACGGCAGACCGGACAATCTCATTGCCGCCGCCGATAACAGTGCACTTCAGCTCGTCGAGCTGATAGTGGAGGCGTTTCCGTCGTTCCGCGACGAAGCGGATTACAACGGGAAACGGGTCGGCTTCTACAAGCGGGCGCAGATTCTCGCCGGCGACCTGTACGCGTGTTTTTCCGGGCGATCGTACGGTGCGTTTCACGACATCGCTCGCTTAACCGCGTTTGCCGACTACAAACTCCCCCAGCTCCTGCGCGCCGCCGGGGTATTGCACTACTCCGATACGTTGGCAGCGACAGTCGACAACGAGGAATGGATCGCTGCCGGCTCCCGGGAAGAGATCGAGATCCGCGCCGCCACGATCGTCGCGATCGAATTAGTACGGGACGCCCTTGCCCGCCGTGGCAGGCGCCTCCTTTCCCTCGAGCTCGATTGGCTGCTGTGGCATGCATCCCAACACAGGAAGATGGCGCCCCACCACCGTACCCGCACCACGTTCTACTGATGTACGCGCTGATTCATCAGGACACGCATTCCCGCGCTCGCACCGGAGTAATCCACACCGCGCACGGGGACGTCGCCACTCCGGCGTTTGTGGCGGTGGCAACGCGGGCAAGCGTCAAAGCGGTCGAACCGGATGCGATCCGTGAAATCGGCGTTCAAATGGTGATTTCCAACTCTTATCACCTTCACCTGCGACCGGGCGAGGACACGATCGCCCGCCTCGGGGGGCTGCACGGGTTCTCAGGGTGGAACGGGCCGACGATGACTGATTCCGGCGGGTTTCAGGTGTTCAGCCTCGGCGCGGGCAAGGAACACGGGGTGGGCAAGGTAGCGTCGATATTCCCGGGTGAGGACCGCCCTCGCCAACCGGGCAACTACAAACAGGGAAAATCACTCGTAAAACTGACCGAGGACGGAGTGTGGTTCCGGTCGGTGATCGACGGCTCACCGCGGTTCTTTTCCCCGGAGAGCGTGATCGAACTCGAGCGCAACCTCGGAGCGGATATCATCCTCGTGTTGGACGAGTGCACGTCACCGCTGCACGACTACGCCTACACCAAGAACGCGATGGAGCGCACCCACCGCTGGGCAGCGCGGGCGGTAGCCGCATTCGCCCGCCTTCATGATGAGGTTTGGTTTCCCAACCCGGAGCAACATCTATTCGGAATCGTTCAGGGCGGAGCGTACGAGGATCTACGGACCGAGAGCGCACGTACGATCGCCACAATGGGGTTCGCCGGGTTCGCGATCGGAGGATCGCTGGGAAAATCCAAGTCCGACATGTACCACGTCCTTGACTGGACGATCCCTATATTGCCGGCGGACAGGCCGCGCCACCTGCTTGGGATCGGTGAGATTGAAGACATCTTCGCTGCGGTGCGTCGCGGTGTGGATACGTTCGACTGTGCCGCCCCGACGCGAATCGCCCGTAATGGAACGGTGTTCGTCAAGGAAGCACCGCGCCACCGCATCAACCTGCGCAACGCGCGGTTCCGCGATGACTTCCGCCCGATTGACCCGACGTGTGACTGCTTCACGTGTCGCCACCACTCCCGCGCCTACCTGCGCCACCTGTGCCGTGCTGGTGAGCTGTCATTCTACCGGCTAACGACCATTCACAACCTGCGGTTTCTCACCCGACTGATGGCTGAGATCAGAGATGCGATCGGTGCCGACCGATTCGACGCACTCGCCGCCGAGTGGGGTGTCGTCACCGGTTACCCTGACTCGACGGACTGAGAATGATCGAATCGACACCCCGGGCACAAATCTCCGTCCCCGAAAAACACGACTCCGCACCGCACGCATCGCTTCGCACCCGCGGCTAGCAGTGCTGCCTCCCGCTGGCGTAGAGTGACGTACAGCCGGGTGAACGACCGTTGCAGTTGGGGGTCAGGCACACCCGCGAACATGTGTGCTGCATCCGCCGGCAACTGGGGATCATGCGGAGGGTGCGGTATCCGGCGTGGGAGTGGTATCCGCCCGGGGATAAACCGGATTTCACGCACGACGGCCGCTCCGACTGCCTGATTGAGACGGGCGATGTACTGTTCCCGAAGTAAGAATAGCTCCTGGCGGGCGGCAGCTGAATTCACAGCGACTGTAAGGATTCCATCAGTGAATCGGATTGGCTTAGTAATGCGGGCAATTTGGGGGCCACCGATTTCTGGCCATAACAGTAATGGTTGTTGGGCACTAAACTTTTCCCCCAGATTGTAGCGGCGTAGTACTTCAGTTACCCAGTTCATTTAAAGGACCTGTAGGAGTTGTAGTGGGGACATTAGTCTGGGGAAAAGGGCACGATTGTCGATCCTGTCCAGTGTAACCGTTGGGGAAAACCCTGTGGATAACCTGTTCATAACGGTGGAAAACAGTGGATATGCGCTGGGGAGAACTTTGCCCGTAGTTGTTCACTGTACTTTTCCACAACGAACAGCGCTTTTTCACCACTTTTCCGCCCCTTTTCCCCAGGGTTTTCCACAGGGAGCCGATAGTCACTCGCTTGCTGTGTTGCCGTCTATACACGTGTTTCCGAAGTTCAACGAACGGTAAACCGGGCCCGCAGGCTCTCTTCAATCTCTTTTATCTCCGCATGAAGGAGCGGCATCTCTTCGATGAGGGACTTAATCTTCATGTAGGAATGCATGATTGTGGTGTGATCTCGGTTTCCGAACTGGCGTCCGATAGCGGGAAACGACTGGTTGGTGAGCTCGCGTGTCAGGTAGATCGCGATATGACGCGCTTGGGAGATCTCTTTTTTGCGACTTGCCCCTTCGATGTCGCGCCGTTTCAAGTGGTACCTGGTTGCAACTTCGTCCTTGATGTGCTCCGCGCTCAACCGCTCGCGCTTGCCCTCCTCGGGGAGCATGTCCTCCAGGGTGGTGGGGGTAAGGTTCTGGCCCTCCAGCTCGGCATGAGCGATCGCCCGGACGAGTGCTCCCTCCAATGCACGGACGTTGGATGAAATGCGGCTGGCGATCAGTTCGAGGATATCGTCATTTACAATCAATCCGCGGTTTTGCGCCTTTTCGCGCAGAATCGCGACCCTGGTCTCGAAATCCGGCGGTTGGATATCGGCCACTAACCCCCAGCGAAATCGAGATACCAACCGTTCCTGCAGCCCGGATAGCTCTTCGGGTGGGCGATCGCTCGACAGCACGATCTGCTTTTCGCGGCCGTATAGCTCGTTGAACGTATGGAACAATTCCTCCTGTGTTGCTTCCTTGCCTTGCAGAAAATGCACGTCGTCGATGAGAAGAAGATCGATGCGGCGGTACTTCTCGCGAAACGCGGACGTGGTATTTCCCCGGATGGCGTTGATCAGCTCGATGGCGAACCGCTCCGATGTTGTGTACACGATTGTCATTGGTTGTTCGGATTGGAGAATAAAGTTGCCGATTGCCTGGAGAAGGTGGGTTTTACCCAACCCAACGCTTCCGTAGATGAACAGGGGGTTATACGCCTTGCCCGGCGCTTCGGCCACCGCCATTGACGCTGCGTACGCGAGGTGATTGTTTTTCCCGCGCACGAATTGGTCGAACGTGTAATCGGGATTGAGGGGGAGAGTGTTTCCGTGCACAGCTATCCGTGTTGGCGAGATTGAGGGGGGAGAAAGATCATCATGCTTTGTCTCGGCGACCGCGAAATTAATCGCAAGCTGATCGCCGAAGTGAGCTTGGCTGAGCCGATCGATGATGTTCCGATAGCGCCGCTCGATCCCGCCTTTGATGAAACTGTCCGGAACTGCGACGACGAGTTGGTCGTCCGTCATTTGCAGCGGCCGTGTCTCACCAAACCACGTTTCAAAACTGGCGCGCGGGAGTTCCTTTCGCAATCCAGAAAGGATACTTTCCCAGACGGCCATGGGATTTTCATTCATCGGACGCCCCTCATCGCCTAACCATAGCGGAATAAACCTTAACCCGTCAAGGGAAAGCCTGGTGCCGAGGCCCAGATTCGAACTGGGGACACCGGCCTTTTCAGGGCCGTGCTCTACCGCCTGAGCTACCTCGGCG
>WFSM01000097.1 GCA_015485945.1 Candidatus Bipolaricaulota bacterium
CGCTGTTCATCCTCGTTCCGGCTCTCGTCTCTGCCGGGATCGCTGTCACGTTAGCAGTGGTCCACATCCACAGCCGGTTGCTCAACCTCGGGCTTGCCCTTGTCCTTGGCGGGGCGCTCGGGAACCTGATCGACCGCATCACGCTGGGCTACGTGGTTGATTTCTTTGAAGTGCGATGGTTCTCGGTGTTCAACTTTGCGGATACGTGCATTACCGTGGGAACGTTGCTGATTGTCATCGCCGCTCTGATCGGAGGGGAACAGCATGGAACTGCGGGGTAAGCTGATCGTGTTTGAGGGGTTGGATTTCACCGGTAAATCGACCCAAGTGCGGTTGCTTGCCGATCGGTTGCGTGCGCATGGCTTGCCGGTGGTAACGACGCGCGAACCCGGCGGAACGCCGGTGGGGGAGAAAGTGCGACGCATCCTCCTGTCACGCGACAATTACGAACTTCTGCCGCTGTCCGAGCTTCTTCTTCTCATCACCTGTCGCGCCCAGGTGTACGCCCAGGTGATCAAACCGGGACTGGAACGGAAGGCGGTCGTCGTCTCCAGCCGCTATCGCCTGTCCAGCCTTGCCTATCAGGGATACGGGCGCGGTCTTGACTTGGAGCTGATACGGCAGCTGAATGAAACAGCGACTGCGGGGCGCACGCCCGATGTGACGTTTCTCATTGACCTTCCCGCTGCCGCGGCGCTGGCGCGCAAGCACGGGGACGGGGACCGAATTGAGGGTGAGGACATCGAATTCTACCAGCGTGTGCGCCGTGGGTATCTCGATCTTACCCGTGATGATCCCACGGTGGTGACGATCGACGGGACGAAGCCGGTGGCCGTGATTGCCGCCGAGGTGGCGACCCGCCTGGGGGTGTGAATTTTGTGTTAACCGCGGCGAATGCGGTATCATGTCGATGAATCCTGCGGTGCAAGGGGGAGTAACATGGATCTAGTTCTGTTGAAGGATGATCTCGTTTTCGGGGTGAAGCTCGCGAGTTATGCACTCGGAACCCGGACCAGCATGCCGATCCTCGCTGGGCTGAAAATGGAGATTTTAGGGAATCGGCTGCGCCTGAGTGCAACTGACCTAGAACGGGCGGTGCAGTGCGAAATTCCGGCGGAGAACAACGACGACGAGGAGACGGTCATATTGAACGGAGCCGTTCTGTCCCAAATCGCCGCACATTTGCCCGCCGACGATCACGTCAGCCTGAAGCGGGACACGGATGACAGCGATGTTGTCAAGTTACGGTGCGGCGAGGCACTGTTTGATCTTCCCACCCTGCCGGTAGAGGACTATCCCGAAATTCCGGCCCCACCTGAGGATAAGGTTGCAGTGCTGGCGGTCGATCAGTTTCACCGCGGATTGGAACAGACGGCGTTCGCCGCCCTCAAGGCGGGAGAGACGACACGCCTCAGCCTGACCGGAGTTGACCTTGTGCTCACCGCCGGCGCTCTCAAGATGGTGGCGACGAACGGCTACCGGCTGGCGATGAAGACGATCAAGCCCGATGAGGTCCTCGCCGAGGGGGAATACCTGATCGAGGCCGGGGTGTTGACGGATCTTGACCGGGTGCTGATGCAGCTCAAGGGTGAGAATGTCGAAGTGTACAAGGGGCCAAGCCAGCTTTTCTTCCGCTCCAACGGGGTGACGTTTATGGCGAAGACGATCGCCGAAGAGTTCCCGGACTTCGACCGCGTTATCCCTCACGACAACCCGATCGCTCTCCTGTTCAATCGGCGTGCGCTCCTGGAAGCGCTGCAACGGATCGAGATCACCGCCGCCGAGGAATCAGGCGCGGTCACGTTCCGCGTCACTCCGGAAGAGAGCGCGGCCCGCATCAACTCGTCGTCCAAAGAGAAGGGCGAGGCGGAGGAACGGGTGCGTCTGCGCAAGGTGCCGGCGGCGGAGCTTGAGATCTCGTTCAAGGCGGAATATCTGATCGACGCCCTCAAACGGGTGGCGTCGGAAGAAATCGCGTTTCAGCTCACCGATCCGGAAAAAGCTGGGCTGATCGAGCCGGACGGGGACCAAATTGCACCGGAGGACGAGGGATTTCTGTACGTGTGTATGCCGGTGCGGCTAGGCGGTTAGGCGCTGTATAACCGCATCGCGACCGGCGGTAAGCGCCTGTCCGAGTTTGTCGGCGTGCGGTCCGCCGCCCTGGGCGAAGTGAGGCGCACCACCGCCACCGCCACCGAGGATCGTTGCCATCTCCCGCACTAGGTCGCCGGCGGACGCGGCATTCGTCTCTTTGCTCACCTTGGCCACCACGATTCCCCGACCGCCGACTGCACCGCCGAGCAGGACAACCGCCGGACGCGTCTTTTCTTCCACCAGGTCGGCAAGGCGCTTGAGGGCATCGAGCTCCATATCGACCTGCGCGGCGACGACCGCGATATTTTCAATCCTCTCCACGCCGGTGACGAGTTCGTCCCGTTTGGAGATGATAATTGCGTCCGTGGCGGCGCGCAGTTGTGCCCGCAGTGCGGCCAGCTCGTCCGTCAACCGGTCGAGCCCACCGAGCGGATCGTCCCCTAACCGCGTGCGCAGGTCGGCGAGCAGCCGCGTTTCGCTTTGCCAGCGTGTCAAGGCGCCATCTCCGGTCACAGCGCGAATGCGCCTGGTGCCGGATGCCACCGATTCTTCGGAAACGATCTTCACGATTCCGATCTCCCCGGTGCGGGTTACGTGGGTACCGCCGCACAGCTCGCGGCTGAAATCGTCGATCGATACCACCCGCACTACTGCCTTGCCCTTGTATTCGTCCTCGAAGTGGGCTATCGCCCCGGTTTGTTTTGCCTGGTCGAGCGGCATCTCATCGGTGCGAACAGGCACATCGTCCCGGACAACTCGATTGACAATCGCCTCCACCTGCGCGATCTCGTTGGCGCTCAGCGGGGAGAAGTGGGAGAAGTCGAACCGAAGCTCATCGGGGGCGACCAGCGACCCGGCCTGAATCACGTGCTCGCCCACCACCCGGCGCAGCGCGGCGTGAAGAAGGTGGGTGGCCGTGTGATTGCGGGCGATGCGGGTGCGGCGGTCGGTGTCAACCGTCAGTCGGCACCGGTCACCGTCATGAAACTCTCCCTGTGTGATGCGCACGCGGTGGAGAAACGCGCCGGACGGGTCCTTCTGAACGTCGAACACCGTCGCAGCGCCGGTGCGGTCGAGGTTTTCGATCCTTCCCGTGTCTCCTACCTGACCGCCGGACTCGGCGTAAAACGGGGTGCGGTCAAACACAAACACCGATTCATCGCCGGATAGCGTCCGAATCAGGGTTCCATCGCCAGACAGCGCGCCGTACCCGACGAACATGGTGGGAGGAAGCGCCGCGGCGTCGGTGTCGAACTCTCCGGTTGCCGTTGTGACGGGTTCATGACGCGACCGGGCGCGTTGTGCTGCCATTGCCCGCGAAAACCCGTCCCGATCGATCTCGATCCCGCGTTCGGCCGCGATCTCCGCCGTCATCTCCAACGGAAACCCGTAGGTATCGTAGAGGTCAAATGCGATCTTCCCGGGCATCGTTTTATCACCACGGTCCACGATCTCGTCCAGTTTCTCCGCCAGTCGTCGCTCCCCCGCCCGCAGTGTTTGTCGGAATGCCTCTTCTTCGTGCGCGATGACACGAGCCGCTAGGCTCTGTGCCGCCACAATCTCGGGATACACGTGTCCGAGAGACTCGATTACAGGGTCGACCAATGCGGCCAGACCACCCGGGGCAAGCGCGATCTTTTCTCCGGCGCGGATCGCCCGCCGCAGGATCCGGCGCAGCACGTAGCCCTGCTTCTCGTTCCCGGGCAGGATTCCATCCGCCATTAAAAACACCGCGCCGCGGATGTGATCGGCGACGATATTGCGGGCAATCACGTCATCAGCCGCCTGTGCCTGCTCCGCAATCGCCGCGATGATCGGCGCGAAAATGTCAGTTTCGAAATCGGTCGTTACCCCTTGGAGAACGGCCGCTGTGCGTTCGAGCCCCATTCCAGTGTCGATGTTCTTGCGGGCAAGCGGGAGCAGGCGCCCATCCTCCTGAGCGTCGTACTGCATGAACACGAGGTTCCAGATTTCGGAAAACCGGTCGCAGTCGCACTCCACTCCGTGGCAGTCGGGGTCACATCCGGTGTCATCACCGGTGTCATAGAAGATCTCGGAGTCCGGACCGCACGGGCCGGAGTTGCCTACCGGTCCCCACCAGTTGTGGGCCTTGCCCAGACGCGCGATCCGCTCGGGCGGAATCCCGATCACATCGCGCCAGATCGCGTACGCCTCGTCATCCTCCTCGTACACTGATACCCATAGCCTGTCGCGGGGGATCCCGAGCTCCCCGGTGACGAACTTCCACGCCAGTGAGATCGCCCCTTCCTTGAAGTAGTCCCCGAACGAAAAGTTACCGAGCATTTCGAAGAACGTATGGTGGAACGCGGTCACGCCGACGTTTTCAATATCCGTCGTGCGGAAGCACTTCTGGCACGTGGTGACACGCGGATACTGAGGCGCCACCCGCCCCCAGAAGATGTCCTTGAATTGGACCATTCCAGCAGCAGTGAACAGCAGCGTGGGATCGTTGGGAACGAGAGATGAACTCGGCAAGCGTTTGTGCCCATGCTGTTCGAAATATTCCAGATACAGGGTTCGAATTTTATCGACGCGCATGCGGATTCTCCTCGGATGGTCCGGATTCTACCGGTTGCACTGCGGTAAATCAAAGGCGAACGCCGGTCTGGTTGTATTTTGTAATTACATTCGCTATACTGCTGACTAATTTTCATATAGTAACGAACGTGAACCCGCCGTATTTCGGTTCCTATCCGAGCTTTCCGCACCGTGACCTCGCCAAGGCCGAGGCGCTGCTGAAGGAAGTCGGCTACGACGCGAACCATCCGCTGCAGGTCAACCTGTGGTTCACTCCGAAGCATTACGGCTCGACCGAGTCCGACGTGGCTACTGTCATCAAGGGCAGCTTGGAGGAGACCGGCGTGATCAAGGTCACGCTCCAGTCGCTGGAGTGGGGCGCGTACACCGATGCGATGTCCAAGGGCACGTTCGGGATGTTCCTCCTCGGTTGGTATCCTGACTACACCGAGCCGTCCAACTTCCTCGCGCCGTGGACGGTTGAGTCGCCGGTGAGCCTGGGGACATTCTTCAACAAGGATCCTAACTACCAAGCGTACAAGGACATCCTTGATGCGGCGATGAGCACGTTTTACACGAAGACGCGGGCCAAGCTGTACCAGGCGATTCAGATCATAAGCGCCCAGGACGTGCCGTGGATCCCGCTGTGGGCGAACAACTTCCAGCTCGCTGTCGCCACCCTGCCCAACGTGCACGGAGCGGCAGTGGATATCGCGATCAACGACATCCACATCGACCAGATCTACAAGACCAACCACTAATCAATTCGATTACGGCGACTACGCGGGGGCCGGATTCGGCCCCCGTTTTTTGGTGGACGGATGCCCTTGCCCCACCCGCGCGCCCGGGTTTATACTCCACCAGACAGAAAGGGAGGTCAATCATGATTGAGATCGAAGATATCATTGCACGCGAGATTATCGATTCACGGGGC
>WFSM01000098.1 GCA_015485945.1 Candidatus Bipolaricaulota bacterium
AGCTGCTGGAGAAGCTCCTCATCAATCGCGAGATCATCCACCGCGGCGAGCACGCCACCTTCTTCTGGTCGGGCCGTCCGTTCACTGATGACGAACGCGCCCGGATGTTCAAATCGATCAAGCGCACCTACGACCTGTTCCTCGACCGGGTGAGCGCCGGGCGCGGGATGGACAAGGCCAAAATCGACACCATCGGTGGAGGCCGGGTGTGGACCGGACGGCAGGCGCTCGGACACGGGCTGGTGGACGCGCTGGGAGACCTGAACACGGCCCTTGCCAGGGTGCGGGAGTTGGCGGAATTGCCTCCTCGGGCCGCGGTGCGGGAAGTCCCGACACCGAAACGGGGTGCGACGCCGATCCCGTCCACGGCTGCGGTGCTGTCCTACGCCGCCGCGGGAATCGACCAACTTCGGACCGGGAGGGCACTCCTCCTCTGCCCGCTGGTGGAGGAGCGGGAGTGGATCATTTAAGCACCTCTTCCGCAATCTGGGTCAGACTGATGAGGAGAAATCCCGGGTGGCGAGCGGGGCGAACCTGGCGATCTCTTCAAAGTGGGCGTCAGTGTGCCAGAGTTCAGCCTCTGCTTGCATAGCGACTTGCGCTATGATCAGATCGGGTAGCGGGATGGTCTTACCGCGGTGCCTGAGGGTTACGCCGAGGCGCGCCGCCTCGCGCCAGGTACGTTCGTCAATCGGAATTTCGGGAAGCGCATCGAGGAGTCCAGCCAGTTTCTCGAACCCGGCATCATCGCGTGTTCCTACGAGCAGCTCCGCTTTGATGATCGGGCACGTTCTCACCTGCCCTTTCGCAAGGGCCTTTGCCAAAGACTCCTTCACCGCTCGTCGCCCGTGACGACGGAAGTAGTGGATCCAAACCGATGAATCGACCAATATAGCGTTCCCGCTCATCTATCCATCCCGAATTCCCGCCACTGCCGCAGGGCCTCGGGAGACATGTCAACGATGTCCGAACCGGCTAGCTCTATCAGTTGCTGCATCCGGCGGGTGCGGACGAATTCCCGGAGTGCCAACTCGACGGCCTCTCGTTTTGTTCTGACGCCGGCGAGGCGCTTGCTCTCCTCGAGCAGTTCCGGATCGATTGTGATTGAAAGCCTCTTCATGGTGCACCTCCAATACACCACCTTTATACACCAAATTTAGACAGGCGTCAATTCGGATGCACATGAGCAATGAGCAAGGTGAGTGGGGTCAGGTCTTGCAATCCAACATTAGATCTTACTAGTTTATCCGTGCTCGACCTTGCGCAAGCGGCGGCTGACGGTTGCATAATGGACTCCAAGGAATTCGGCGATCTTTCGCATCGTACAGCCGTGATCATGATACGCGTGGAAGATTCCATCGTCAGTTGTCGCTGCAGTGGAGAATATCTCTTCCAACGTCAGGCGGCTGAGCAGGCGTTGCTCTCGGGGAACCTCGTTCAGCTTCACACCGGGCTTTGGGATGCTCTTGATGAAATTCTCGGTTCCCAGGTAGATCTGCCCCTTCAGTTCACTCCACGGTGATCGATCTATCCCATCCGCAACAAACTCCCGGTAGAGACGCCGCGCCTTCTCGCGCTCATTGTGAAATTGGCTGAGGATCCAATCGGTGGTGAGGAACAGTGGGGGGTCCACTAATCCAACCGTCGCGCGGTAGCTCGACCACTTCCACTCTTCTGGAGCGGCTACCATCTTTGCCCTGACCGGATTGCGGACGATGTATCGGGATAGCTCAAGGAGGTAGGCTTCCTTCTCCACCAGGATTGCTTTGTATCGTCCTTGAAACAGATGTCCCACTTGCTTATGCCGGCGGTTGAACACCTGGGTGTACACCCCGTTCAGTTGTCTCATCCCTCGGGACAGGGTGGGATCGACCGTCTCAATCAGCAGGTGATAGTGGTTCATCATCAGGCAATAACCGTGGCAGAGCCAGTTGAACCGCACAACAGTCTCTCCGAGTATCTCGAGGAACTTCTCGCGATCGTTATCGTCGAGAAAGATCTTCTGATATGCGTTGCCGCGGGTGGTGATGTGATACACCGCACCCGGGTATTCGATCCTCAATGGTCGCGCCATGGTTTAAGCATATAGCAATCA
>WFSM01000099.1 GCA_015485945.1 Candidatus Bipolaricaulota bacterium
CACCGGCAAACGGGCCAAATCCCACCCATACGGCAAATATTGTTCCCCACAGCAATGCCTCGACCGACCGCACCGCGTTGAAGAACCCCCGCGTTATCGTGAAGATCACCCATCCCAGCGGGTTGAACCCCATGATGTTGCGGGCGGCAAGAAAACTGAGAGGAAACGCAAGCGTCATTCCCACTACAGTGGCGAGCAACGCCATGAATATCGTCTCCAGCATTGCCCCAGCGATCGATTGCTGCAGGACCGGGTTGGGATGGAACAGGTAGGTGAAGTGTGGTGATAGGATTTCCTTCCACAGGTAGGCGCTTTCACCGGCTCGTCTGAACATTGTATGGAGATCGATCTGGGTGACCAGCCACCCCACCCACAGAGTCGTGGTGATGAGCACTACCGTCATTATCCCCCGGTTTGTCACGTACCACGGGCGGCGGGCGATGAACGGTACGTGCTCTTTGACTTCTTGATTACTGAACATTCGCGTGCCGGTGATGCGGTCGTGGATGAGCCAGTTTTGCCTGTCGCGGCTCCAGATTGTGATCGGGAACGCGATCACCACGAGGTGCCACAAGATGTAGCGTTGCACCCGCTGCAGGACACTGGGGGGATCGAAGGAATCCGTCATGAGCCGCAGCTTGAACGTGTTCAGCCCGATGGAGTGGCCGAACGCATGACTGGCAACAGCGAGCTCCAACGTGCCGATTATCACGAACGGCCATCCCCATGCCGGGATGGTCAACCGCCCGTAGTAGTAGATGTTCGTATACCAGTAGTAGTTGAGAAGATAAACGACGCCGTAGGCAATATATCCCCATGTTACCCAATCGACAAAAAGCGCAAATAGCCGGGGTCTTAGCGTCGTCCACCGGCTTAGGATATCAGCGGATTTCGACTTGCTCGGCCTCGTCGCCATAGATCTCCTTAAACCGTTTCTCGTCGATCTCGTCGGGCAGTCCCTCGAACACGACCTCTCCACCCTTGAGGGCGATGATACGCGTCCCGTACCGTCGGGCAAGCGATAGGAAGTGGAGGCTGGCGATTACCGTGACCCCGTCCTCCTGGTTCATCTGTTCGAGGTATTTCATCACTGAGTGTGAAGTAGCAGGATCGAGTGCGGACACAGGCTCATCGGCCATGAGCAGCTCGGGATCCTGCATCAACGCGCGCGCGATCCCCACCCGCTGCTGTTGTCCGCCGGACAGCTCATCCGCTCGCTTGAACGCCTGATCCCTGATCCCGACCCGTTCCAGGTTCTTGAGAGCGACTTCGATGTCTTCACGAGGGAACCGGTGCACCGCTGACGTCCATGGGTTGACGTATCCAAGTCGGCCGGCGAGAACATTAGTGAGCACGGAAGAGCGCTTGACGAGGTTGAAGTGCTGATAGATCATACCCATTTTGCGGCGCAGACGACGCAATTCAGCCCCGGACGCAGCGGTAACATCGACTCCGTCAAAGTAAATCTTGCCCGAAGTTGGTTCAACAAGCCGGTTGATGCACCGTAAAAGCGTTGACTTACCAGAGCCGGAAAGCCCGATCACCACAAGAAACTCGCCCTTTTCCACGCTGAAGCTCACGTCGTTCAGGGCGAGGACATCCCCCCGCTCGTAGATCTTAGTTAGATGCTCAATTATAAGTTGGTCGCCCATGCCATCATCCTTAAAAGACGGGAGGGGATTTCTCCCCTCCCGGACAATCATACATCACGCGCCTGAATCGCGCAACGTCCTATCGCTTCGGGATTGGCACCCCGAGAAGCTCGCGGTAGCCGTCGTAGAAGGAATCGGTGATATCCTGAACGCCGGTCCACTGATAGAATTGCGGATCGCTCCACAGTGCCTTCATCTTCGGGTCCTGGAACTCTGCCTTGATTGCAGCGACGATCTTGTCCTGCAGGTCCTTCGGGAAGTTAGGCCCAAACGCGAGACAGTCGTTCGGCACAGGGCCGATGGTGGCAAGGACGCCGATCTCGGTCAGGACTTTGTCCTCACCGTAGGTCTCAAACATGGTTTCGCGCAGATCAACGCACTTTCCGCGCAGGCCAGGGCGGAACAGCTCGTTATTGTACCGGTCCCAGATCCACAGCTCCGGATCGTCGCCGTACTTCCATTGCAGGCTGCAACCGGCGGGCGGGATCGGTGGGGAACCATACCCGGTGCAGAAATCGCCTTGATGGTTCAGCAACGCGGCCATGGAGTTCGGATGGCTACCGCTCTCCACGATGTGGTTCTTATCGAACGTCAACCCCAGCTTCTTCCACAGCAAGGTGGGCAATTTGTACCCCGAAGTGGAACCAGGATCGTTGTAGATCCACACCTTGCCGGCGAGGTCCTTCACCGACTTGATTCCGGAATTGCGCCAGTAGTAAATGCTTGAGAAGTAGTACGAGTTTCCATACCTAACCGCTGCTAGCCGCGGCGTGACGTGCCCATTCGTGCGATCGTAGATACTGAGGTACATTGTGGTCGCGGGCAGCCCAAACGTATCACCGTTGGACGCAGCAAACGCCTCAGTCATTGCTGCGTAATCAGCCTCGAAGATCGGTTTGATGTACAGCCCCGTGCGGTTGTACAGGTCCTGGGCAATGAGCGCTCCCGTCTTCTGAATGACCGCTCCGTTTGTGGACGGAGGAAGAAGCATGTACAGAGGATGATCCTTTGTCCCTACTTGTTGTTGCCCAAACACCGCCACGACGGCGAACCCCAGTACAGCCACTGCGGCCACCGTCACCACCAACCACTTCAAACTACGGTTATGCATACTGCACCCCCCTTATGGTTTTGTAATCTTATCATAGGGGGTCAGACCAGGGAAGTCAACTATCGTCGGCGGTGCAAATGTTGTGCCACCTGGTGCGCTAAGGTGGACCGCGGTCTGGTAAGATCATCGCGGAGGAGGAGAGGTGACTGACGCGGAAAAGGAGAAGAAGAGCAACTCGCCGCGGCCACCGACATCAAGAACGATCGCGATGTTCCCCTTCTAGCAGAAAACAAAACGAGTGTAAACCCGACTTGCAGTTAGAGTGTCGGCATTCTAGAATTAGTCCATGAAAGCCGTATGGATGTTCGTTGCCGTCATCATTACCCTGTTAATCCCAATTGGTGTGTGTGCTTCTCCGGCAACGCTGGGCGGAGAATTTGCTGATGCGTATTCTGCGTTTGGACCGATATACGCGCTGTATCGTTCCTATGCTGATTATTTATTCGCGGGCACGCCGGTGGTAATTCCGGCTGGGCTTGATGGCGCATGCCAGACGTTCTCCCACGGCCTGGAAAAGCTGCAAATTGCGTTGGTTACAGAAAAGGGTGGAAATACCGAGGAGGCGCTCACTTACCTTGTGCGTTCGCGGCAGGCGGCGGAATCGTTTTGTGTCTCCTATCGCACGACGCTGCGGACAATCGCCGCAATGTCAACACCGGATATGACGTTTCTCGCCACGGCGGCGAAAGCCGGATTCTTCGCCTCAATTTCAGATATCAATAATTTGATGGGGCGTGCGTTTGACCGCGCGTTGATCGGTCTTCCCACCGCTGCGACCCGGTGGCGATTCTCCGTCGCGTTCGCCACCCGCACGCTGATCGACAAGCAGAAAATCACGCGGATGGATCCATCCCTCAGCAAGATCCTCCTCGGATCTGCCGATACGCCGCCGCCTCCATCTGGGCTTTCGCCTATATTGATGACAACGGTGAAAGAGCTCGCTGCCTATTCGGGTAAGACCCTGACAGCGGATGCCGCCGCTCGTGTCAAGGCCCTCGCTGCCACGATCTACCACGCTTTGATCGCGAACGTGAAATAAAAACCGGCACCGCAATGCAGTGCCGGTCTGTCGGTTTATTTGGTTAAACGTTCGTTACGAAATAACCGCGACGTCCTGTGCCTGTAGGCCCCGTTGGCCCTGGCCGATGGTGAACTCCACCCGTTGGCCTTCTTCCAACGAGCGATAGCCGTCGCCGCGGATCGCGGTGAAATGCACGAACACGTCCTCACCGCCCTCGCGGGAGATGAATCCGTAGCCCTTGCTGTCACTGAACCACTTGACTGTGCCGGTTTGGCGCTCTGCCATGGGTGTTACCTCCTTCTTGCTGGGTGTTTCATCGAGACAGAGCGTTTGCACTCGAAGATGCTTCTAGTTGAAACGACTGTACGACTACCAACAACAAAATTAACTATAACTGATTCCCA
>WFSM01000100.1 GCA_015485945.1 Candidatus Bipolaricaulota bacterium
CGGCTCAAAAACAGTTGCGTATTCTTTTCAGTAAACGTCTGTGCCCAAACTTGGGCGAGCTTCTGCAGTAATTGTGGATTGGTGCCTGTAAACGTGACCCGCATATACAACGGAAATCTCCCCGGGAAGTTCTGCGCCGTGGATTGCGCGATGGTTACATTCATGCTGGATCGTAATCCCGCCGGGCTGGGTCCGCCTCCGTTGGGGTATACCTTCGCGATAACCGCCTGTAGCAGATCGCCGGCACAGGCAAGACGCTGATAAGTCTCCGGCGAGAACACCGTGCCGCCGACCGTTCCTCCCACCTCTTGGGACAACGGGGGTAAGATGAGGAGGCTAGTTTCAGCTTGGTAGCGCTTAGGCACAGTAGATGATAATGCCAACGCTGTTCCTACTGCCACCAGAAAGGTAACGAGAATTATCCACTTGCCTTCCCAAATAACGCGCAAGTAATCACGTAAATCTACTTCGTACTCATCGTTAATTTTATCTTCTGCCATTGTTACCAACTGGTCACAATTATAATCATTAATGCAAGGGACATCAAGATATTATGTGCGAAGACGTCTCACGATACACCAACACCAGCAGAGCACCGACAACCGGGAACAGTGACACCACACTCATCACCACAGTTAGTCCGTACAAATCAGCAAGCCACCCAATCGGCGTCAACGCGAGCCCACCCATTCCCCATGCAAACCCCATCACTAAGCCGGAGACGAGACCTACTTTCCCCGGCACCAGCCGCTGTGCGGCAACGATACCAACCGGAGTGGAAGCAAACAGGGAAAACCCGGCCAGCCCCAGGAAAAACAAGGAAAGTGATGCCGGTCCATGCAAGAACAGAAGCAGCAACGGACTTGCTAACAACAATGACCAGAACATCACCCATTTCGACCCAATCCGATCCGATAAACTCCCCCCGACAAACCCGCCAATCGCTCCAGATAGCAGAAATACGCTTATCCCAACACCGCCAAGAAAATCTGACCCACCATGTTGAGTGATTAATACCGCAAGAAAATTAGCGAATGTTGTCCCAGCAAGCGACCGAAATACGATCACGAACCACAGCGCTGCTAGCCCGGCAGGAAGGTGGTGCAAACTAAACTTCTCGGCACGTGGTGAGGGTTGATCGCCATACGCGCCGGTGTTCCCATGGATTGACGCCGCGATCCACACGATTACTCCCAGTGCCGGAATGATCAACCACGGCGTACGCGCTATCCCGAGCGCGCCCACGTACGCAACGATGATCAACGGCGCGAGCGCACCGCCGAGGGTACCACCGGCAGAGAAGAACGCCATCGCTAATCCACGCTTCTCCCCACCGGTGGCGGCAACAAGAGCCGCGTTCATCGGATGGAACAAAGCAGTGCCCAAGCCAGACAATATCAGCAACACCGCCAATTGCCACACATTGATCGCCTCGCCGATGAACCCCATCGCAAAGATAGTGATTACCGGTCCCACCACAGCCAACACCGGACGGTTAGCGCGGTCAAGAAGATAGCCGAGCGCGGGTTGAGTAAATGAACCGAGGAGAACGCGGATTGTCCCGAGCAGCCCGGCCATGGCAAGCGATAAATCAAGGCGGTTGATCAACAGCGGAAGAAGCGGTGCGAAAAAGCTGCCGAATCCGTCATTCACCAAATGACCGAGAAAGAGGGGGGTCACTCGTCGCCAAACAACCGTGGTCGCACGTCCATCAGCCTTTGTCGTCACGCGGAGGATCATACCCGACCTGACACGCAGTGACAAGGAGACTGGAATTGCCCTTCCTGATCCGGTATTGTGATTCCCAACAACCTCCGGAGAGCGTGGGATGAAGAACGCGTTTGTCAGCTTGTTTATTGCCGTTGCCGTTGCCATGATCGGCGTGGGGATTATCGCTCCCATCTTGCCACTGTACGCAAAGGCATTTTCCGCCACCGGGGTATCGATTGGGTTGGTGATCGCGGCGTTCTCGCTCTCCCGCAGCATCCTCGGTCCGTTTCTGGGCCGTCTATCCGACCGCATTGGCAGGAAGCGGATGCTCGTCGCTGGACTGGCTGGATACGCCGTTGTCTCGGTGCTGTACGCTGTTGCCGCGAATCTGTGGCAGCTCGGTTTGTTTCGTCTGTTCCAGGGGGCGGCATCGGTGATGGTCACCCCAATCGCGCAGGCGTACATCGGCGATATCACTCCACCGGGGAAAGAGGGCCGCTACATGAACCTGTTCTATTCGGCAATGTTCCTTGGGATGGCTCTCGGTCCGCTCCTCGGGGGAAGCCTGAGTGCGGTATGGTCGTATCAAGCCGCATTCTATGGGATGGGAGTATTGAGCCTAATTGCTCTCATTCTCGTAACAAAGGCTGTCCCGGCTGATCACGCCCGAAGGCAACAACACCACAATAACGGCAATACGATTGTGCCCCTCAGGGACGTGCTGAAAAACGATGGGGTGAAGATGATTTGCGTGTACGTGGCGACACGCGGATTCTGGCGCCAGGGATTCAACACGTTTTATCCGCTGTTCGCAGTGATGACCGCCGGGCTGGGAGAGGCGAGCGTGGGGCTTGTTCTATCGGTGTACATGCTCGGAGGCGGCCTGCTTCAGATTCCGTTTGGATTCCTTGCCGATCGCTTTCCGCGATTTCCGCAGATCATCATCGGAAGTACCCTTGCTCCACTTCTTCTCCTCGCGATCCCGTTTACCCATCAACTGTGGCTTGTCACCGCCATCATGTTCGCGATCGGCGCCCTGTCCGCTCTGTCGCGGGCGTCGGTCCTCGCCATCCGCACTGAACTCGGACGGACACACGGAATGGGAACGCTCGCCGGGCTACAAGGAGCGGCGTTTGCTGCTGGGCAAATGATCGGACCACCGACATCGGGGTTGATCGCGGACGTAGTCGGATTGCCGGCGGTTTTCCCGTTCGGAACCGCGATCGGCCTTATCGGGTCCGGATTCGTTGTCATGTGGCTCCGCCGCTGGCAACACAGTGAGGCTACAACAGCCCAGTGATCAATTGATCCGTGAGGTTGTCGGGATGGCCAACGTAGCGAATGATTCCCTGGCGGTCGATCACATAAGTGCGGGGAACCCCGACAAATGGGCTGCTTACTCCGTACAGTTTGGTGATCGGGCTGCCGCTTTTCCCGCCCGGTTCCCACACGTTGATGAAATCGGTATAGCCGTTTCCGGTAATGAAATCGGCCGCCGCCTGTTCGGTCTGATCGGTGCTTACCGCAATCACCACCAGTCCACGGTTATGATAGCGGGTATATAAATTCTGGAGATGTGGCATGCTCTTCTTACACGGCGTGCACCACGCCCCCCAAAATTCAAGCAACACTACATTGCCACGATAATGGGACAATGTCATTGTCGTTCCCGCGATGGTGTGAGCGGTAAAATCGGGCGCAGTCATCCCCACATCGGTTCCCACCGGTGGCAGCGAACTTGTCACGGTGATCGTGAGTTGCGCTTCACCTTGATGACCGTCAGAGTCGGTCACCGTCAGCTTGGCGATGAACGTGCCCGCCGTTTCATAAGTATGATGGACGATAATATCGAGGCTAGTACCGGTGGCTGGTTTTGTTTTGTCACCAAAATCGAGGGTGTAATTGACCGTAGTTCCAGCCGGAATATGGGAATGAGAGAGATCAAACGCCACATCAAGTGGCGCCTTGCCGTTCAATATCGACGCGCTCATAGCCACAAGCGGCTTTTCTCCAGGGGTGCACCCAAACAATGCCCCGAGCAACAATAACAGTCCAGTAGCAGCGACAATTCCGTTCCGAAATGAATGATTTTTCATCTATTCCTCCCTTCACCGTTGCATGGTATTCGACATACGCGGACGGCGGAATGAACGACGGGGGATGAAATCCGGACATGGTATTGTTTATTTATAGTGATAGATGTCACAAAAATGGACCGGAAATTCATCCGGTCCATACGCAACGTTAATAATTCAGCTAATAAATACTAGCGGCTGCCGCGCATACGCGGGTCAAGGATATCACGGAATGCGTCACCAAGAAGGGCAAACGCGAGTACAAACAGCACAATTGCTGCCCCAGGATAAATTAGAGTATACCAATACTGCAGCGGGTTGCCTGCGGCACCGACAATCCAAGCGCGCGAAAATGCAACCATTTGTCCCCAATCGGCATACCCCACCGGCGACCCTAATCCGAAGAAACTCATTGCCGCCACCCCGACCATCTGGGTACCGATATCAAGCGTAGCAACAGCAAAAACTACGAAGATCGTATTAGGGAAAACGTGGCGAAACATGACTCTAAACGGGCTTGCCCCCACAGCCCGGGCAGCAACAATATAATCGTTTTCACGAACATGTAATACCTCACCACGCATCAACCGAGCATAGAATGGCCACCCAACCAATATAAACGCCAAAATCACTGAATTCAACCCTTTCCCAATGATTGTGGTTATAACAATTGCTCC
>WFSM01000101.1 GCA_015485945.1 Candidatus Bipolaricaulota bacterium
ACACACCGCACCCGCTTCACGAAAAAAGAATAGATGAGTTCGCGTCACGTTGGATCAGGGAGGCATTAGGAAATTAACATCAGATGAGGTGAAAAATGAATCAGTTGAAGCAAATCAGCACAAAGTTAGACGTTATCACGGAATCGCTCGAATCCTCACCCGGACCAGTATCACACGTTCGAGTACCCGCATACCCGCCCCGCTCACGCGGATTTGACCCCGATCTATCGCGCCGGATTGATCGGCTGATTGCGCTGGAAGAGAGTGCGGAAACGCCGTTTGAGCGGGCATTCTGGCGCAACCTACGCGAGCAGGAGAGTAACAAGATATACAACAAACTTTCATACGTTGGAGGTAATCATGAACATCAACGAATTTCTAGCGCATTTTGATGATGTAAAACGGACCGCACCCAATCAGTGGCGGGCGCGGTGTCCCAGCCACGACGACCGGGTTTCATCACTCTCGATCACCGCAAACGCGGATGGGATCGGGCTTTACTGTCATGCGGGATGCCGAACCGAGGACGTGGTGAAGGCTGCGGGGCTTACGATGTCCGACCTGTTCTTTGATCACAAGGAGCCGCGTTCACGCATTACAGCGACGTATGATTACACCGACAGGGACGGCGCTTTGCTCTTCCAGGTCGTCCGGTACACCCCGAAAGGGTTTAGACAACGCCGTCCGGATGGCAAGGGCGGATGGATATGGAACCTGCAAGGCGTCCGGCGCGTCCCCTACCACTTACCGGAGCTAATCAGCGCCGACCCCAGTGAGCCTGTATACGTCGTCGAAGGGGAAAAGGACTCAGATCGCCTTCGCAGTTTGGGCTTGACGGCGACCTGCAACCCCGGCGGCGCGGGGAAGTGGAGAACCGAATACAACCGGTTTTTCCAAGACCGCAACGTGATAATCGTTCCCGACAATGATGAGCCCGGGCGCAAGCACGCGGATGAGGTGAAGGAAGCGCTCACGGGCGTTGCGCGGTCGATTGTGACGGTTGAGCTGCCCGGGCTGGGACCGAAACAGGATGTTTCGGACTGGTTGGCCGCGGGCCATGACAAGGGTGAACTCCTCGATCTAGTCGAGCGAGCGCGTGCGTATACAACCACCGGCACGCCGGGTGAAGCGACGGTGACCTCCACGGGTGAATTCCAGGGGCCCAATCTCACCGACACGGGCAACGCAGAACGTCTCGTCCATTTGCACGGCAACGACATGCGATATTCCTTTGAGCGCCGGAAGTGGCTCGTCTGGGACAATAGGCGCTGGCGATGGGACGAGTCCGGTCAAGTTTTCCGGTGGACAAAGGACGTCCTAAAACACCTACACGCTGAGGCGAGCAAAGCCGATGACAGCGCGGTGCGTAAGTCGCTTGGCAGTTGGGCAAACGATTCAGAGTCACAACAACATCGTCGAGCGATGGTCACTCTTGCCGAATCGGAGCCGGGCATACCTATCGCCCTTAGCGAGCTTGACGGCGATCCGTGGTTGCTCAACACGCTAAGCGGGGTTGTAGATTTGCGCACGGGCAGGCTTTACCCCCACAAGCGCGAGAATCTCATCACGAAGATCGTTCCGGTTGAGTACAACCCGGACGCGAAATCTCCATTGTGGGAGAAATTCCTCAAAGAGATCTTCGATGGTAATGAGGAACTAATCGAGTTCATTCAGCGGGCGGCTGGGTACAGTTTGACAGGTGATACAAGCGAACGATGCTTGTTTATCCTCCACGGCCGCGGGAAGAACGGGAAGTCAACGTTTTTAGAGACGTTACAGGCTATCGTTGGTGACTACGGTTTGAGGACCCCGACCGAAACCTTGCTCGTCAAGCGGGGCGGTAGCATTCCCAACGATATCGCGCGGTTGCGCGGTGCGCGGTTCGTGTCGGCCGCGGAAAGTGACGAAGGGCGCCGACTGGCAGAGGCCCGGATCAAGGACCTCACGGGGAATGACACGATTTCAGCTAGATTTCTGCACGCCGAGTACTTCGATTTCCGGCCTGAATGCAAAATTTGGTTTGCAACGAACCACCGCCCGACGATCAAGGGAACTGACCAGGCCATTTGGGATAGAATCCGATTGGTCCCGTTTAACGTGCGGATCCCGGATGAAAAGCAGGACAAGCACTTGCTGAACAAATTACAGCGGGAATCGCCCGGCATCCTGACATGGGCCGTTGAGGGCTGCCTGAAATGGCAGGAATCCGGGCTCAGCACGCCTGAAATCGTCACTCTCGCGACTGAGAGCTATCGCGACGAGATGGATGTCATCAGTGACTTCATCAGCGAACGCTGCGCCGTCTCCAACATGTTTGAGGAGAAATTCAAAGAACTCTACCAAGCATATTTGAATTGGTGCACAACGTCAGGGGATAGCCCGATTTCGAGACGTGCATTTTCCTCAACATTGCAGGAGCGCGGGTTTGTGCGTGCAAAACGGCATGGATACGTTGTTTTCCGCGGTATCGGTCTCATTACGGATGATGAACGGGTAGACGAGGTAGACGATCTAGACGAAAATTCGGTTTTTTTGAATGAATCGCCTCATAAGGAAAAAACCGAAAAGTCGTCAAGAACGTCCCCCTTGTCCCCCTCACGCAATGGAAGCGGGTTTCCGCAATCGGGTCCGGGGGACGATAAAAGGCCGGCGCTACTGTATACACGCAAGAGCGATGAGCAAGACCTAGCACCATTTTAATAATTTGGAGGTGAAATTAT
>WFSM01000102.1 GCA_015485945.1 Candidatus Bipolaricaulota bacterium
ATCCAGCCGGCGAAGCCGATCCGTCGCCAGCGGCGATCCCCATCACGTGTGTTCCATGGCCATTCGTATCCTTCTCCCGTACCTGACCGGCATCCGGACCCAGGTGGTTTGCGATGTCGCTCTCAATCTGAGCCTGCGTGTATTCAGCGCTGACCAGGCCAGTCTGATCGAGGATGTACAGGATACGCGATGACTCCTCGAACCCATCCCCGTTAGAATCATCCCGGAAGTCACGATGCAAATAATCGATCCCGGTATCCACCGCGCCGATAATCACTCCCTTACCGATAACCGGTGGGCTCATCGCGTGGAGGATGTCAGCCCTGATCGCCGGCACGCTCTTATCCAAAGTTGGATGCGCCTTCCACGCCTGCTCCACGTACACCACGTCCGACGCGGCAACCAACGAAAGAAGACCGGAAATAGGGACACGCAGCCCGATAATCGTGCCCGTGGACACGCTCACGGGAAAGCCGAGAAAACTGGTGCCAAAGAACGGATGTGTTAACCTTACCAGAACGTGGATCGGTCCCCCAAAAGGAAACGGGAGCGTGACTCCCCACTGCGGCGGGGTGGTTCCTAACCCGGACATTGCTAAAGACGAAGGTGCCACCAGCATTTGCAGCTCCGGAGAAAGCTTCGCCGTAGCACCCCAACCGCCGATAAAACTCAGGGCAACAATCCCCAGTACAAATAAAAACGCAATGATTCCGCGCATACGATTATCCATGTCCGGTGGAAGTGTACTACACTCTCCTACCCGGCACAAAAACCCTGGCCAAACCGAACTGATCCAGTTCTTTACAACTCGCGCTGGGCTGTGTTATCATCGATTGATCAGAGGAGGGTCATCATGGTCAAAAAGGTATTATCGGCCTTAATTTTATTGCTGACAGCGTTCAGCGCAGCCGCCGCTGCAAGTTCAGTCACCTTGTATTCCCAAGGGATCGCGTGCATTAACGAGACGAGGAGCGTGAACCTGAAAGTGGGAGAGAACATAGTCGATCTTCCAATACCAGCTGGACTGATCCCAGAGTCGCTCGCGGTCAAGTTCTCTGGGCAGGTTATCTCCCAGTCGTTTCACTACACCCCGCCCGACTCTGTCCTTGCCGCTGCAGTTGGTAGGACGGTCGAGGTAGTAGCGCCGGACGGCTCGGTGTATCAAGGGATTCTCCTTTCCACAAGCGGCGGGATAACACTGCGGGATAAAACTGGAATGATCAATGTTATCCGCGAGCCGACGCGGGTTAGCCTCGCTGAAAACAACCTCTTTCTCTCTCCATCCATCGAACTCCGGCTTAATTCTCCTGCGGCGGGCAAAATTCCTATTGAGATCACTTATCTCACCACCGGGTTTAACTGGAAGATGAGCTACGTGGGAACGCTCGCCGCAGATGGGAAGACGCTTACGCTTACAGGATGGGCACCGCTCGTCAACCAGACAAATTACGGGTTCTCCGCCGCGACCGTACGGCTCATCGCCGGCCAGGTGAATCAGATCAAGGCAAACACAGGGGCACGCGCAGCGCCGTTAGCCCTTGAGGCTGCACCGATGCAGGCGCAGTCCGCGTTTGAATACTATCTGTACTCCCTGCCGGGTCCGGTTGACCTCCCGGCGAAGACCTCCGTTCTCATCCCGTATGGGGCGTTTCCATCGGTCTCAGTAGAAAAGACCTACACCTACGACGGAGCACGCACCCCGGGGGTAGCGGTAAGCCTGAAATTTGTGAATGCGAAAGCTAAGGGCATCGGAGTTCCGCTCCCTGCCGGTGCTGTCCGCCTGTTCCAATCCCGCCCTGATGGGACAATATTCATCGGCGCTGACACAATCCCGCACACTCCCGTTGGCGAAACAGTCTCCGTACAGGCAGGAAGTGCGTTTGACATCACTGGGACCCGGACCGAACTTTCCAACGTGAAGATCTCCGGGGCCACCTACCGCGCCAGCTATCGGGTCACCCTGCACAACCACAAGGACAAAGCGGTGATGGTGAATGTGCTCGAACACCCAACCGGGAGGTCGTGGAAGATCACAGCCGCATCCCAACCCTATATAAAAGTGAATTCCGGAACGATCGAGTTCGTTGTTCAAGCCCCAGCAAACGGAGAAAGCGAGGTCACCTACACCATTGAATACAGCTATTGAGCCAGAAGAGATGCTCTCCCGCTACAAGCGGGCAGTGGAGGCGGCGATCGCTCGCCTCCCGGTGAAAAACGGGGTTGTAGACATTGACTCAATCTGGGTAGAGACGTCGTTACCGTACGATTTGCTCCAGGAGATCCTGTCCCGGGCTGACCTCGCCCTGCCGGAGAACGTAGAGCGGATCAACATGAAATCGACGATCCAGACGGGAGGGAGAAGTGGAAAAAAGACGAAAAAACGCAGAAGAGATAAAGTTTGGCACTGATGGTTGGCGTGGGGTGATCGCCCGCGACTTTACATTCGGAAACGTGGGACGTGTTGCCGCCGCGACCGGGAAGTTTTTGGCATCTGAGGCGCGCAAGACGCTAGCCATCTACACCGACTGGGGAGCGGAATATCGACCGGCGGCAGACGGGGTGATTGTCGGCTACGACATGCGGTTCCTGTCGCGCGAGTTCGCCCATCACTTCGCGCGTGTGCTGCACGATTCTGGAATTCCCGTCGTGATCGCAAACGCTCCGGTTACAACTCCGGCCGTTTCCTACGCGGTGGTAAACCGCCGCGCCGCCGCTGGGATCATGATCACCGCCAGCCATAACCCTCCAATCTACAACGGGCTTAAGTACAAGGCCGAGTACGGCGGCTCAGCTCCCGAGGAGGTAACCGACGGAGTGACAGCATATCTGCAGGATAAGGTCCCAACCCCACAGACCCCGGAAGGAGGGGTCCCGGAGGTCGACCTGAGAACCCCGTTCCTCAATAAGATCCGTACCCTGATCGATCCGGCCCGGCTGAAAGCGTCGCCGGTGCACGTGGTGATCGATTCGATGTATGGCTCAGCGCAGGGATATGTCGCCGAGATTCTGCGCGAGAACCACGTCCCGTACACCCAGATCCGCGGCCGACGCGATGTCCTGTTCGGGGGAAAGAAACCAGAACCGCTGGAGGAAAACCTGATTCCGTTGCGTGCAGTGATCGCTTCGTTGCGCGGTCGCACTCCGCCGCTCATCGGGGTAGTGACCGACGGGGATGGGGACCGCGTCTCCGGAATGGACGAGCAGGGTGGGTTCATCGACGCTCACCGCACGTTTGCTCTCCTCCTCCGCTACCTTGTAGAGGAGCGGGGGATGCGCGGGGCAGTCGTCACCTCATTTAACCTGACCGATATGGCACGCGACATGTGCGAGGACTACGGTCTCCCCCAGATCGTCGTTCCGATCGGGTTCAAGCACCACTGCGAGCAGATCCTCAAGCGCGGTGACGTGTTGATCGCCGGGGAGGAAAGCGGGAGTTTTGCGATCCGTGGGCACATCCCCGAGCGTGATGGAGTGCTGTGTTCTTTACTTCTCACTGAGATCGCGGCAAGTGCCGCCAAGCCGATGAGCACCCTTGTAGAATCCTTGTTTAAAAAGTATGGACCACGATTCTATCACCGGCGTGACATCCACGTTCCTCACCGGTTGGAAGTAGTGGAGAAATTGCGGAATAATCCGCCGGAACGGTTCGGAGGACGCACGGTGAAATCAGTGGAGACGCTTGACGGAGTGAAGCTGCGATTCGACGATGGTTGGCTCCTGTTCCGTGCCTCCGGGACCGAACCGATTCTCCGGTTGTACTGTGAGATGCGGGATAAGAAGGACGTGGTTGAACTTCTAGACGAGGCGGAACAGTTGGCGAGAGGAGATCTCAGACTATGGTAGAAGAGTACGACTTCAAGGCGATCGAGGCCCGCTGGCGCGACTTCTGGCGGGAGAAGAAGTTCTTCCATGCCGACATCAAGGACATCGCGCGGAAGTTCTATTACCTGAACATGTTCCCCTATCCGTCGGGGTACCTGCACGTCGGTCACGGGCGCAACTACATCATCGGCGACGTCGTCACCCGGTTCTACCTGATGCGCGGGTACAACATCCTCAACCCGATGGGGTGGGACGCGTTCGGGCTGCCGGCGGAGAACGCCGCGATCGAGCGGGGGGTCCATCCCCGCGATTGGACGCTCCGGAACATCGCCCACGCCAAGGAGCAGTTCCGCGCCTGGGGGATCGAGTACGACTGGGACCGCGAGGTAACGACCTGCCTCCCCGACTACTACAAGTGGACGCAGTGGCTGTTCCTGCAGCTGTACAAGCACGGCCTCGCCTACAAGAAGCGGGCGACGGTGAACTACTGCCCGACATGCGATACTGTCCTCGCCAACGAGCAGGTGGTCGGCGGGGTGTGCGAGCGCTGCGGCACCCCGCCGGAGAAGCGGACCCTCGATCAGTGGTTCTTCAAGATCACCGCCTACGCCGATCAGCTCCTGGACGATCTGAAAAAGCTCGACGGTTGGCCGGAGAACGTGAAGAAGATGCAGGAGAACTGGATCGGACGCAGCCACGGGGCGGAGGTCACCTTCACGACCGAAGCCGGGGACGAGATCGTCGTGTTCACCACCCGGCCCGACACGTTGTGGGGGGCGACGTTCATGGTCCTCGCTCCGGAGCACCCGCTCGTCGATTCCCTCACCACCGCGGACCGGCGCGCGGCGGTCGACGCCTACCGGGCCGAGACGGCTCGGCGCACCGAGATCGAACGCTCCTCGACCGAGCGGGAGAAGACCGGGGTGTTCACCGGCGGGTACGCGATCAACCCGGTGAACGGAGAGCGGATCCCGGTCTGGATCGCCGATTACGTCCTCATGACCTACGGAACCGGGGCGATAATGGCCGTCCCCGCCCACGACGAGCGCGACTTCGCGTTCGCGCTCAAGTACGGGATTCCGATCGTCCCGGTGATCGAGCGGACCGACGGGCGGATCAGGTCGCTCGTCGGGAAGGACGATGTCGCCCCCGGGTTTGCGGACGCGCTGCGCGCGGTGGGGATCGAGGTCGCGGACGATGAGGACGCGTTCCGGATCGAGTCCACCCGGGATAAATACGAGAGATACGTCGAAACCGTCACGGCGCACCTGCGGCCCGGGCGTTGGGCCGCGGTCGTCGGGGCGCGGTTCGCGTTCATATTCGAAGATGGCACAATCGAGCTCGCCTCGGTCGCGGCGGACCGGGAGATCCTCGCCCGGTTGCAGCGGATCGACCCGCGCTTGTCCGACAAGCGCACGACGATGGAGATCCTGGGGAACGTTCCGTTCTACCGGGAACTCCTGTTCCACGCCGATTACGGGACGATGCTCAATTCCGGCGAGTTCAGCGGAACCCCGGGGAAAGAGGCACTCGAGCGGGTGATCGCGTGGCTCGAGGAGACGGGGAAGGGTCGCGGAGCCGTGAACTACCGGCTGCACGATTGGCTCATCTCCCGCCAACGCTACTGGGGGGCGC
>WFSM01000103.1 GCA_015485945.1 Candidatus Bipolaricaulota bacterium
CTTTGAACCCACAAGTGGGGTCACATCTTCATTTTTGGTGTTTTATTGGCAGCGCAGTTTGTGATAACTCTACACCGACAATTCCTTTTTCAGTGCATGAAGCTGGGCGAGAGCCCTATCGAGGAGCTCGCGGCTCTCCGGCCGGTTGAGCCACAGATTCGCTCCAGAGGGATGGGGGAGCGGGAGGACCAGCTTGCCATCGCATTCATACATATTTCCGATCGTCTCATCGAGTCTGACTTTCCCGAGGAAGCGGGAGATCGCGATCCGGCCGACCGGGATGATCAGTTGCGGATTTACTAATTCGAGTTCGCGGGCGAGGAACGGAGCACACAGCCGTCGCTCCATCGCCGTAGGGACGCGGTCGCCACGGGAACCCTTCTTGCCGGGGAAGCACTTGGTGATTGCGGTTATGTACTGCGTCGCCCGGAATTCATCCTCGTCAAACCCGGCCTGTGCGAGCCAGGAGAACAGTCGCCTTCCTGCCGGGCCATCAAACGGCCGGCCTGTTTTTGCCTCATTTGCTCCCGGTGCCTGGCCTACGACCATGATCTTCGCCGTCGCTGGGCCGGAAAAGATGGCACGTGGCGTGATCGGGTAGCCAGCATCGAGACAGCGCCGGCAGCGCCGCATCTCCGCGTGCAGTTCGGCGAGCTTCCTTTCCGCGATGTCTCGGTCCATGGCATTATCCTACCGCAGGAATCCGGGGACGGGAAGGACGGGCTTGGCTGTGGACGCCCTCCCGCGTATCCTATCCTCATCCCGACAATCAGGAGGTAACGAATGGCGTTCATCGTTTACGGCATCCGCGTTCTGTTTCGCATTATCTTTTATCCGGTCCGGCTCCTCCGTAAACCGCCGGATTACGTCTTATTCATACTAGAAGGTGAATACCCCGATATTCCTCTCCCCAAACAGGGGTTCATCAAGCGCCGGCTGACGCCGAAAAAAGTGAGTCTCATGGAGCTGGGCGAGCAGTTCGAACGCGTGGCCGGGGACGGACGCGTGCGCGGGGTGATCCTGCACATTGCCGGGCTCAAGGGGTCCATGGCGCAACTCCAGACCTTGCGTGGCGGCATCCACAAGCTAAAGAAAAGCGGTAATCACGTCGTCGCTTGGGCGTCGCACTACGACATGGGCGGGTACTACGTCGCGGCGGCGGCGGATGAGGTGTTGATCGCCCGCGGGGGCTCGGTGGGGCCGCTTGGGCTCGCGCGCGGCTACGTGTTCCTCGCTGATGCCCTCGCCCGCGTCGGGTTGGAGGCGGACTTTGTACAGATCAGTCCGTACAAGACGGCGGCGGATATGCTGACGCGGACGGAGATGTCGGCCGAAGCGCGCAAAATGGCGAATTGGCTCATCGACGATACCTATGACGCGATCGTCGGGGACATCGCCCGTGACCAGGGCCTCGATCCGGACCGAATTAAAACGCTGATCGACGGGGCGCCGTACACGGACGAGGAGGCACGGGAAGCAGGGGCCGTCGACGGAATCCTCAACCAAGAGGAGCTTCCGGAGCACCTTGGAAAATCGGCCCGACCGGCGCGCATCGCTCCATTCACCAGTTGCCGCAGGAAGCTCCTGCCCCGGCCGCTTGTCCGTCCGGGAGGGTACGTTGCCCTGATCCGCGTTGAGGGGACGATCATCGACGGCCGCAGCGGCCGACCCCCTCTCCCGTCTCCGCGGATTCCTCTTGTCCTCGAGCCGCGCACCGGCGACTTGACCGTCGTCCATCAAGTGCGGCGTGTTTTGCAGGACAACCGGGCGAAAGCGCTCGTTTTGTTCATCGATTCCGGGGGTGGATCGGCGACGGCGTCCGAAGCGATGGCTTCGGCACTGGGGCAGCTCGCGGAGAAAAAGCCGGTCGTCGTCTACATGTCGTCGGTCGCTGCCTCCGGCGGGTACTACGTGGCGACCCCGGCCAGATACATCGTTGCCCAGCCGGGAACCATCACCGGCTCGATCGGCGTCCTCAGTGGAAAGCTCGTCAGCGCGAAGTTGCTGGAGAAGCTCGGCATCAATCGCGAGATCATCCAGCGCGGCGAGCACGCCACTTTCTTCGGGACGCAGCGTCCGTTCACCGACGAGGAGCGGGCCCGGGTGTCCACGTCGATCAAGCGCACCTACGACCTGTTCCTCGACCGGGTGAGCGCTGGGCGCGGGATGGATAAAGCCAAGATCGACGCCATCGGCGGAGGTCGGGTGTGGACCGGAAGGCAGGCGCTCGGACACGGGCTGGTGGATGCATTGGGAGACCTGGAGGCCGCGCTCGCCAAGGCGCGGGAGTTGGCCAGGCTCTCACCGCGGGCCGCGGTACGGGAGATCCCGATGCCGAAGGAAGAAGGGGCACCGATTCCATCCACCGCTGCCTTACTCTCCTACGCTGCGGCCGGGGTCGAGCCGCTTCGGCA
>WFSM01000104.1 GCA_015485945.1 Candidatus Bipolaricaulota bacterium
GCGCGGGCGGGTGATGAGTGTCTATATCTGGTTGGGTGATAAGATTCACTTACTGACGAGATGCTCAAACACCCTTAAACGCCCGCAAACCCCGCACAATGAAACCCGCTACAGAACGATGAAAGCTCGGCTGTCCTAGTATAATCGGTGAGGATGTTCTCGCCGGATGCGTGAAAACCTGCATTTTGAGCAAACGCCGTATTTATCGGCGTTCGCGAATGTCCGCGGCGATGACGGGGACAAAGTTCCCGACAAGCCCTAAACGCCGAATAGCACGCTATTCTGGGAACATTACGGCGATGAGAGGCTGTATCCACGCCAAACAGCCCGCGGGTGGAAAGTAGGAAAAATTCGGGGTTTGGGGACCGTGGACAAAAATGGCGAGGGTCACTCGTCACCACAGGTACAGGGAAGGATTTTTTCCGTCTTGGTGTATGGAGGGAAAGGCTGCGCACAAAACCCAATTTAGTGGGATTTAGAGTTGAGGGAATGGTGCTTCGTACCGACCGCCGACCCCGTGGACACAAGAGGGCAGGGGAGGGACGTCTCCTTGAGTAAGGGAAAGTTAATTTTTTTAAC
This sequence comes from Candidatus Bipolaricaulota bacterium, assembly GCA_015485945.1. Taxonomy (GTDB): domain Bacteria; phylum Bipolaricaulota; class Bipolaricaulia; order UBA7950; family UBA9294; genus S016-54. The sequence goes on from WFSM01000104.1 coordinate 580, forward strand.
CAGCAACGTGAAAATTGTCGAAAAATGAGTAACAGGTCTCACTTCTAGGAGGTGAGAGAAATGCAGGAAAGCAACTTAAAAATCGGCGAACGGTTGAAACTAGCGCGGATTCTCAGAGGTTTAACCATGGACGAAGCTGCGGAACAGTTGGGCTTTTCGAGGCGTGCATTATCGAGCTGGGAGCACGGGCGCCACACACCGCACCCACTTCACGAAAAAAGAATAGATGAGTTCGCGTCACGTTGGATCAGGGAGGCATTAGGAAATTAACATCAGATGAGGTGAAAAATGAATCAGTTGAAGCAGATCAGCAGCAAGTTGGACGTTATCACCGAATCGCTCGAATCAGCAAGCGAACCGTCACCCAAGGTTCGCGTTCCGGTTTTCCCGCCCCGAGCTCGCAGATTTGACCCCGATCTATCGCACCGCATTGACCGGCTGATTGCGCTGGAAGAGAGCGCGGAAACGCTGTCGGAAAGGCGGTTCTGGCGGAATCTGCGAGAGCGGGAGAGTAATAAGATTTACGATAAATTCGACGTTGGAGGTAAATATGCAAATCAACGAGTTTCTAGCGCATTTTAATGACGTAAAACAGACTGGTCCCAACCAATGGCAGGCAAAGTGCCCGGCGCATGACGACCGCGTTTCGAGCTTGTCGATCACCGCAAACTCGGATGGAATCGCGGTTTTCTGTCATGCCGGATGCAAAACGGAAGATATAGTAAAGTCAATTGGGCTTGAGCTGAAAGACCTCTTCTTCGACCATAAGGAAATCCGCCCCCATATCGCGGCAACGTATGATTACGTAGACGAGAACGGCACTTTACTCTTCCAAGTTGTGCGCTACACCCCGAAAGGGTTCAGGCAACGCCGGCCCGATGGTCACGGCGGTTGGATTTGGAATCTGAGCGGCATTCAGCGCGTCCCCTACCGCTTGCCCGAGCTCGTTAATGCAGACCCGGACGCGATTATCTTCATTACCGAGGGAGAGAAGGACGTGGACCTGCTTCGATCTTTGGGCTTGACGGCGACCTGCAACCCGATGGGTGCGGGCAAGTGGAAATCCAGTTACAATCACTATTTCCGCGACCGCGACGTGGTGATTTTGCCGGATGCCGACCGGCCCGGGAGAGCTCACGCGGAACAAGTGAAAGAATCGCTCGCCGGCATTGCGCGGTCGGTAACGATGGTGGAGTTGCCCGAGCTGGGACCGAGACAGGATATTTCGGACTGGTTGGCCGCGGGCCATGACAAGGGCGAGCTCCTCGATCTAGTCGAGCGAGCGCGTGCCACCGATACCACGGGCCCTGTTCAGTCGGCGACGATCACCTCGACCGAGGATTATCACCGCACCGACTACGGGAACGCCCTTCGTCTCATTGACCGGCACGGGGCGAGCTTGCGTTATTCCTTCCAACGCGGGCGTTGGCTTATCTGGGATGGCCGACGTTGGGCATGGGATAAGGCGGGGGAGATCACCCGGAAAGCCAAGGACGCGGTTCGCGCTGTATACAACGAAGCGGCTAAGGCACAAGACAGCGCCGAACGTAAAGCCTTGGCTTTATGGGCCGCTAGGAGCGAAGGGGAGGCGCGTCTACGGTCGATGATCTCGCTCGCCCGCGATGAGGTTCCGGTGCTACTTGAAGACCTCGACGGCGATCCGTGGAAGTTGAACGTCGCTAATGGCACGTTGGACTTAAGGACTGGCAAGCTTCGCCCGCACCGGCGGGAAGACCTCATCACGAA
>WFSM01000105.1 GCA_015485945.1 Candidatus Bipolaricaulota bacterium
CCCGTCTCCCGGTGAAAAACGGAGTTGTGGACATCGACTCGATTTGGGTGGAGACGTCATTGCCGTACGATCTTCTCCAGGAGATCCTATCGCGACCGGATATCGTACTCCCGGAAAACGTGGAACGGATCCACATGAAGTCAGCAATCCAGATGGGAGGGAGCGGTGGAAAGAAAACGCGGAAACGAAGAAGCCGTAAACTTCGGCACTGACGGCTGGCGGGGAGTGATCGCCCGCGAGTTCACGTTTGGAAACGTGGGGCGGGTGGCAGCTGCCACCGGAAAGTTTTTGCCCGCTGCTGAGCGCAAAGAACTGGCGATCTACACTGACTGGGGAGCGGAATACCGTCCGGCGGTCGCTGGAGTGGTCGTTGGTTACGATATGCGGTTCCTATCGCGCGAGTTCGCCCACCATTTTGCCCGTGTTCTCCACGATTCCGGGATTCCGGTGGTGGTGGCAAACGCTCCGGTAACCACCCCTGCGGTGTCATATGCGGTTGTCGACCGCCGCGCCGCCGCCGGCATCATGATTACCGCCAGCCATAATCCCCCGATCTACAACGGGCTCAAGTACAAGGCTGAGTACGGCGGGTCGGCTCCGGAGGAGGTGACTGACGGCGTCGTGGCATACCTCCAGGATAAGATCCCGGTTCCGCACACCCCGGAGGGCGGGGTGCCGGAGGTCGATCTGCGGACGCCGTTTCTCGCCAAGATTCGCACCCTAATTGACCCCGCCCGACTGAAGGCGTCGCCAGTGCACGTGGTAGTCGATTCGATGTACGGATCGGCGCAGGGATACGTCGCTGAAATCCTGCGTGAGCACCACGTGTCCTACACCCAAATCCGGGGGCGCCACGATCCGTTGTTCGGGGGGAAGAAGCCAGAGCCGATCGAGGAGAACCTCGTTCCGTTGCGGGCAGTGATCGCGTCGCTTCACGGTCGTACTTCGCCGCTCATCGGTGTGGTGACCGACGGCGATGGCGACCGCGTCTCCGGCATGGACGAGCGTGGCGGGTTTATCGATGCTCACCGTACGTTCGCCCTTCTCCTTCGTTATCTCGTTGAGGAACGGGGAATGCGCGGAGCGGTTGTTACCTCGTTTAACCTTACCGATATGGCGCGCGATATGTGTGACGATTATGGCCTTCCGCAGATCGTTGTTCCAATCGGGTTTAAACACCACTGCAAGCAGATTCTCAAGCGCGGCGACGTCCTCATCGCGGGGGAGGAGAGCGGCAGTTTTGCGATTCGTGGGCACATCCCGGAGCGGGATGGGGTCCTGTGTTCCCTCCTTCTCACCGAAATCGCGGCGAGCGCGAAGAAACCGATGAGCGCGGTGGTGGAGTCGCTGTTCGCCAAGTATGGCCCGCGGTTCTACCACCGCCGTGACATTCATGTTCCCCATCGCCTGGAGGTGGTGGAGAAACTGCGGCATAATCCGCCGGATAAGTTTGCCGGGATGGCGGTACAGTCGGTAGAGACACTCGATGGGGTGAAGCTCCGGTTCAAAGGCGGATGGCTTCTGTTTCGCGCGTCCGGAACCGAGCCGATCTTACGGCTGTACTGCGAAATGAGGACCAAACAAGACGTGCACAAATTGTTGGACGAAGCGGAACGGTTAGCGCGGGGAGATCTCAGGCTATGGTAGAAGAGTACAACTTCAAGGTGGTCGAAGCGCGCTGGCGCGATTTTTGGCGGAAGCGCCGGTTCTTCCATGCCGACAGCAATGACATCGAGAAGAAGTTTTACTATCTCAACATGTTCCCCTATCCATCCGGGTACCTGCACGTCGGCCATGGGAGAAACTACATCATCGGCGACGTCGTTACCCGGTTTTACCTGATGCGCGGGTACAACATCCTCAACCCGATGGGGTGGGACGCGTTCGGCCTGCCGGCCGAGAACGCAGCGATCGAGCGCGACGTTCATCCGCGCGATTGGACGCTTGACAACATCGCCCACGCCAAGGAGCAGTTCCGCGCATGGGGGATCGAGTACGATTGGGACCGCGAGGTTACGACCTGCCTGCCCGATTACTACAAGTGGACGCAGTGGCTGTTTCTTCAGCTTTATAACCACGGGCTGGCGTACAAAAAGCGGGCGACGGTGAATTACTGCCCGACCTGCGACACTGTCCTTGCCAACGAACAGGTCGTCGGCGGAGTGTGCGAGCGGTGCGGAACACCACCGGTGAAAAAGACCCTCGATCAGTGGTTCTTCAAGATCACCGCGTACGCTGATGCACTGCTGGACGGGCTGAAAAAGCTCGATGGCTGGCCGGAAAACGTGAAGAAGATGCAGGAAAACTGGATCGGCCGTAGTGAGGGAGCTGAGGTCAAATTCCACACCGAGAATGGTGAGGAAATCGTCGTATTCACCACGCGCCCGGACACGCTGTGGGGGGCGACGTTCATGGTGCTTGCGCCTGAGCATCCGGTTATCGATTCGCTCACCACCGTGACCCAGCGCGCTGCGGTCGACGCCTACCGTGCCGAGACGCAACGCCGCACTGAGATCGAGCGTACCTCAACCGAACGGGAAAAGACCGGCGTGTTCACCGGCGGATACGCGATCAACCCGGTGAACGGGGAGAAGATCCCGGTGTGGATCGCCGATTACGTCCTGATGAGCTACGGGACTGGGGCGATTATGGCCGTGCCAGCGCACGACGAGCGCGACTTCGCATTCGCGCTCAAGTACGGGATTCCGATCATCCCGGTGATCGAACGTGACGATCGCCGGATTCGGTCGGTTGTCAACAAGGCGGACGTTGCGTCTGAATTTGCGGCCGCGCTCCGCGATGCGGGGATCGAGTTCGCGGACGATAACGGTGCATTCGCGATCAAGCTCACGCTGGAGGATTACGAGAACTACCTCGCGATCGTCAGGCAGCACCTGCAGCCAACCGGGTGGGCAGCGACCGTTGGTTCCCGGTTTGCGTTCGTGTTCTCCGACAGGGTAATTGAACTTGCATCGGTGCACGCGGATCAAGAGATCATGTCTCGATTAACAGCCCTCGACCCTCACCTTTCCGCCAAGCACACAGCAATGGAGGTCCTCGCCGCGATTCCGGCCTACGCCGATCTCCTGTTTCACACCGACCGTGGCACGATGATCAACGCGGGTGCATTCACCGGCACCCCGGGAGAAGACGCACTGGATAAGGTGATCGCATGGCTTGAGGAGACGGGTAAAGGACGCAGGGCCGTGAACTATCGACTGCACGACTGGCTCATTTCCCGGCAGCGTTACTGGGGGGCGCCAATCCCGATTGTCTACTGCGAGAAATGTGGAATTGTGCCGGTGCCGGAGAATGACCTTCCTGTCCTTCTGCCCGACGTCGAGTTTATCGGCAAAAAGGGGCTTGCTGACATCCCGGGCTACGCCGACACGACATGCCCGATCTGCGGCGGGCCGGCGAAGCGCGATACCGACACGATGGACACGTTCGTCGATTCCTCGTGGTATTACCTGCGCTACATCTCGCCCGATCGCGACGACGTCCCGTTTGTCAAAGAGGACGTCGACAACTGGCTTCCGGTCGACCAATACGTCGGCGGGGTCGAGCACGCCATCCTTCACTTGTTGTATTCGCGGTTCATCACCAAAGCACTCCATGATATGGGGTATGTCTCGTTCGACGAGCCGTTCCAGCGCCTGTTTACTCAGGGAATGATCTGCCACACCGCGTACCGCTGTCCTGAGCACGGCTGGCTTTATCCCCACGAGGTGGTGGACGGGCGCTGTCCTCATTGCGGGCGGAAGCTCGAAACGTACAACTTTTCGATGTCGAAATCGAAGAAAAACGTCGTGTCGCCGGAGGAGATTATCGGCCGCTACGGCGCCGATACTGAACGACTGTACACGCTGTTTATGGGGCCACCCGACCGCGATATCGAGTGGACAGAGGAAGGGGTGCGGGGCGCATTCCGGTTCCTTAATCGATTTTGGGCGCTTGTCCTATCGCAGGCAGGAAGGGTGAAATCCGCTCCCAAGAACATCAATCCGGCTGCGCTTGATGCCGATGGCCGCGCCCTATGGCGCCGTTACAACCGGACGGTGAAAAAGGTGACCGAGGACATCGAGGGACGGTTCAACTTCAACACCGCGGTGGCGGCGGTGATGGAGCTTGTAAACGAGCTTTACCGCTATGTTACCGGTGAGGGAGACGATGCCCTCGTGCGCGCGGTTATCGAGGGATTGATCTTGATTTTGTCGCCGTTTACTCCGTTTATCTGCGAGGAACTGTGGCGGCGAATCGGACATGACGACGCAGTTCTCGAACAAGCGTGGCCCACGTACTCCGCCGCCGCGCTCGAAGAGGAAACCATCGAGATCCCGGTGCAGATAAACGGTAAGGTACGGGCGCGGGTCGAGGTTCCAGCCGCGGTGGGGAGCGACTCCGAAGCGCTGCGGGAGGCGGTGCTCGCTGCCCCGGCGGTGCGGAAGCGGCTCAACGGAAAGGAGCCTATCAAGGTGATCGCCATCCCGGGGAAGATGGTGAGCATTGTCGTTCGGTCTTGAAACCGCTGGGAAAATCGGGTAAAAAGCTAACTACAGCGGGGCCTTAGCTCAGTTGGGAGAGCGCTTGCATGGCATGCAAGAGGTGAGGGGTTCGAATCCCCTAGGCTCCAGAAGGAAACATGTTGCGGCAAGAGCTAGCCCTCTTTCCCGGCAAGTCGTTATTATTCATGTCTAGTATAAGTACCGGTTATTGTATCCGTGACTTTATCAGGGGAAATGCGGGATTGCCCTAATATCGTCAGTCTAGTGAACGGGGGAAGAATTGACAATTGGATAGCTACTTCGACTGCATCACTGATACAACAATCCACTGCGTAGTTTTCACTTTCCCGCCAACCTGGTAAAGTATTCTTCTCGATGACGCCCTGATCTGCTACAAACTTATATCCAATGTTCTTCCACTCAGGAGAAGAAAGATATAGTTCGTACCGTGAAATCGTGCCGGTACTATCAGGTTCTTCTCCGCGGAACTCAAGGCGGATGTAAAGAGTTTGACCATCATCCCAGGCATAGAGGGCTGTAATATCACGATTTGGATCTTTGGCTTTGCTTTGAGAGCGTGTCGAAATAAGCTTTTCAGAGGTCCAAGATATAGAGGGATAGCTTGAGCACGAGCAATGTATTCCAGGACCAGAAACTCCACCGCCCATCTTTTCTTGGAGTGTTCCACGACATGGCAGCTCAGGGCATGGCTGTGACTTTGGTGGGAATAAAATGGGGGTTGGGGAAGTAATCATGACTGGTTGTACTGTATCAAGCAGTAGTATACGTAAAGGCCATTGTTTGCCAAAATTATTCCTATCAAAGATAATCTTAATTTTTGCTTCTCCTTGTGCGTTTGTAGCCCCTTTTTGCACCACGTTTCCATCAGGACCAATGAGCTCAAAGGCTGCTTGTGAAAGAGGTTTGCCACTTGCATCACGGACTACTATAGGGAAATAACGGGTTATTGTAGAATTGTTTCGCCAAGGGCCCCAAAAGTCACTTACCTTAGGGTTAAGCACACAAAAGTCCCCACTTAATATAAGAGAGGCCCCGTCAGGAGCATAAATGGTACCCAAGGCACAGTTTTTAAGCGTTACAGTCCCATGATCCCACCATGGTTGCCATTCCTGAATACAGCAGTTTTCCAAATAATATTGGTCACTAGAAGAATCAAACTCGTCCCTAAACCGCACTATAACGGAATCGCTAATGTGATAACTTCCACCACGCAGCCGCAGATACCAACCTTCTGTTACCTTGGAATTCACAAACCTGAGGGAACAAGAAAGCCAACCCTTGGTACTGCTTAAAGACCAGTCCGTAAACACCCCTGTCTTTAATCCTCCGAATGACACATGGAGGTTCTGCAAGCGCAAGACAACTTGGCTCACTGTACTGTCAGTTACAAGAACTTTCCCTGTATCGTAGCAGCCGAGCTGGAAAATCTCGCACTTCTGAAACTCAACGTCCGCATATTTGCTAACTGCAAAATCGCAATATTCAATCTCGCAATCCTCAATATCTATCTCGTAAGGAATAAACCCGGCTTTTACCTGCTTCGGGCCTAAATAGAAATTAACATGGTTCCCAGGACGCAAGCCTTGTACTTTAAGCTTACAATATCGAGCTACTCCTAAACCAATCTCATGAATGAAAGAGCTTCTTAATGTAGCTTGTGCAATGCCTCCCAGGGAATGGAACTGATACCCATCTTCCTCAGCTACAAAGCCACTTACTGTGCTACCTGTAAGCTCAACTTGCCCTGAATCAAGCAGAACGATTTCATGCTTTATTTGAGAGGTAGTAGCAACTAATCGAGAGCGATCGTGTAGCCAAACTTGGATAATGTCAAAAGTTGCGTCAATAGTTGAGTTTTTTAACCAAAG
>WFSM01000106.1 GCA_015485945.1 Candidatus Bipolaricaulota bacterium
CGCACGCGCAGAGCCAGATTTAACTTGGCGTAGGCGAGAACGGTGGTCATCGGGCGCGGTAAACGGTTTTCCCACCACAGATCACAGCCCGCACCGGGTTGTGCCCAAAAAAGTACGGAATCTGGCGATAGTTATCGACGTCAAGCAGGATAATGTCCGCCGCCTTTCCTTCCTCGATGGAGCCGATCTCATCGGCAAGTTCGAGGGCGGCGGCCGCGTTAAGAGTGGCAGCGGTGATCGCCTCTTCAACCGTCATCCCCATCCGCATTACCGCAAGCCCAATAACAATCGGCATCGCATAGATCAGACACGTCCCGGGATTAAAGTCGGTACCAATGGCCACCGGCAACCCGAGCGCGATCATCCGCCGTGCAGGCGCGTACTCGGTGTGCAGAGTAAACGCGGTTCCCGGGAGAAGGACCGGAACAACCCCTGCCGCCTGCATCAGCCGCATCCCACGCTCAGACGTGCACAGAAGGTGATCAGCCGAGGTCGCGGACAGCTCGGCAGCAAGCTCGGCACCACCGCTTGGTGCCAGCTCATCGGCGTGGATCTTGATCCGCAACCCGGCTCCGCGGGCAGCGCGCAGAATGGCACGCGTTTCCGCAATCGTGTAAAAGCCTTCATCGCAGAACACGTCGCAAAATTGGGCAAGCCGACGTCGGCGCACGGTGGGAATCATCTCGGTGATGATCATCGAGATATAGTCGTCACGGCGCATGGCGGGCGGAAATGCGTGCGCTCCGAGGAAGGTGGCCACAATTCGCGTCGGCACGTTACGCCGGACGCGGCGCAACGCAAGGAGGAGTTTTACCTCATTTTCCACGTCGAGGCCATAGCCGCTCTTGATCTCCACGGTCGTTGTCCCCCACGCAAGCATCCTCCGCACATGGGCACGGGCGTTTGCCGCCAGCGTCTCCTCTGACGCCGCCCGCACTGCCCGCATTGTCTCCAGGATCCCGCCGCCATCGTAGCGAACACCACGGACACGGGCGAGAAACTCGTCTTCACGCGTGCCCGCGAATACGGCGTGCGTGTGCGGGTCCACAAACCCAGGCATAGCAATCATCCCGGCAGCGTCAATAGTGTTGTCAATCCCGCGTGTCGGGATGCCCACGGCGATGCGAACGATCCGCCCGTCTTCGACGAGGATATCCACCCCGTCCTGCACGAACAGAGAGTTCATCTTCTCCCCACCAACCGGCCCGCGACCGCGGGGAGTAACAAGCTGTCGGATTCCGGCGATCAGAGTACGCATACAGCCTGAGTATAGTAATCGTAACCGCGCTTTACAACGATTTTTCTCCGCGGTATACTCCGTCACGGTGATAAAATGATCGAATTGAACGGCAATAACCTCACTTTGGAACAAGCGGGGCATGTGGTATTTTTCGGCGAGCCGGTGAGCATGAGTGACGATGCGCGTGCCAATGTGGCGCGGTCAGCGGCGCAGGTGGAAGAAATTGTCGCCGCTGGAGCGCCGGTGTATGGGATCAACACCGGATTCGGCAAGTTGAGCACCGAGTCGATCCCGCGCGATCACCTGCGGGAATTGCAGCGTAACATCGTCCTCTCGCACGCTGTCGGAGTTGGGACACCGCTTCCCGAAACCGCGGTGCGGGCAATGCTACTGTTTCGGATCAACTCGCTCCTCACAGGGGCATCCGGGATCCGACCGGAAACAATCGATTACCTCATTGACCTGCTGAACCACGGGATTCATCCCGTCGTCCCCGCGCAGGGGTCGGTGGGGGCATCAGGCGACCTTGCCCCGCTCGCCCACATCGCGCTCGTGTTGATTGGTGCCGGCGAAGCGATCAGCCACGGAACCCGCATCTCCGGCGCCGATGCTTTACACCAGATCGGACGGCCACCGCTTACGCTCGGGCCGAAGGAAGGCCTGGCACTGCTGAACGGCACGCAGTACATGACTGGGCTTGGGTTCCTCGTGTACGCTCAGGGATTAAAGCTGTGGGCCGCGGCAGTGGGGGCGGCCGCAATGACGCTTGAGGGACTGCGCGGGTTCTCGGCCCCGTTCGCCGCCTCCCTCAACGCCGCTCGCCCGCATCCCGGGCAGGTTCATGTGGCGGAGATGATCCGCGCCATTACTGCGGGGAGCTCCCTCCTCGACACAACGACCGGCGACGTCCAGGACGCGTACTCGCTGCGTTGCATTCCTCAGGTTATCGGTCCAGCGTGGGAGGCACTCCGGTTTCTCAAGGAAAAGCTGGAAATCGAGATCAATTCCGCTACAGACAATCCCCTCCTGTTCCCTAATGGCGCGGTTCTATCCGGCGGCAACTTCCACGGCGAGATCATCGGCTTGGCGGTGGAGATGGCCACGCTTGCGCTATCCGAAGTTGGGAATATCGCCGAGCGTCGTATCGATCGCCTCTTGAACTCTCCGGACCGGGGACTGCCGCCATTCTTGGTACAAGAGCGAGGCATCAACTCCGGGTTCATGCTCGCCCAGTACACCGCCGCTGCGCTAGCGAGCGAGAACAAGATTCTCTGCCATCCCGCCATCGCTGATTCCATCCCCACCTCGGGGGGAAAAGAGGACCACAACAGCATGGCATCGATCTCCGCCCGCAAGGGCCTCCAGATCTGCGAGAACCTGTCCCACATCATTGCGATCGAATACCTGTGCGCGGCCCAGGCCCTCGACGTTCAAGGGGTCAATAACGCGGGAGAAAAGACGCGTCTTCTCCACACCCGCGTACGCACCTACAGCCCGCACTTGGAATCCGATCGTCCGCTGTCTTCGGAGATCGCGACCGTGGGCACCGCCGTCCTAAACGGAGAGGTAACCGATGGGGTCATTTAAAGCGGGACTGGTGGGAGTGCTGGGGCAGACGAATGTTGGCAAGTCGACATTCTTGAACGCCGTGATGGGAGAAAAACTCGTCATCACTTCCGATAAGCCCCAGACGACCCGCAACCGCATCCGGTGCGTGTACACCGATGCGGATGCCCAAATCGTATTTGTTGACACTCCCGGGTTGCACGTTCCGCAGAACTTGCTCAGCCGCCGCATCCTGCGGGAGGCGTTCCGCGCATTGCGTGAGGTGGATGTGATCGTGTACATGGTCGAGCCGTGGGGCAAGGTAGCAGATTATGATCGGCACCTGTTCGATCGTCTTCCGGAACCGTTACCCCCAATGATCTTGCTCGTAAACAAAGTGGATACCGCCAAAGGAAATGCACTCGAAGAGACCCTGCTCGCTTACGACGCCACTGGCAAGTTTGTCGAGCTGATCCCGATTTGTGCAACACAGGGCTTGGGAATTGCGGACGCCGTGCACACCATCATCTCCTATCTGCCCGAACGGCCGCCGTTGTTCCCACCGGAGATGAAAACCGATCGGTCGGAGGAATTCCTTATCTCCGAGATGATCAGAGAAAAGGTGGTGCAACTTACGTATCAGGAGATTCCGTATTCAACTGCGGTTCGGATCAAGTGGCTGCATGAACGCGACGACGGCGTCCACGAAATCAAGGCGGAGATCGTGGTCGACCGTGACTCGCAAAAGGGGATCATCATTGGCAAGGGTGGGAGCTTAATCAAGAAGATCGGTACCCAAGCGCGGCTGGACATCGAGCGCTTACTCGGCAAGCACGTGTTCCTCGACCTGCGCGTTGGGGTGCGCAAGGGCTGGACCCACGACGCGGCTGAGATCGAGCGATTAACTAAACGGGACTGACACGTGCGGGGACACTTCTAATGGACATTAAGATCAAGCAACTTACGACGCTGGATGACTTCAGCGCGTGCGAGCGATTACAGATTGAGCTTGTCGGCGGATGGGAGCGGCTCGTCGTTCCGACAGCCGTCCTTGTAACTGTGCGCGATAGCGGCGGAATCCTGCTCGGCGCCTACGATACTGACGTCGTTCCGCCTCGACTCCGTGGTGTGCTGGTCGATTTGGTGGCGGAATTCTCCGGGCAACCAGCGGGCATCACGCTGCTGTACGGGGTGAGTCCGGACACACGCAATCGCGGGATCGGGCGGGCGTTACGCCGTGCCGAGCGTCGCAGCGCGCGCCACGCCGGAATCCCGCTTCTGCACTGGGAGACTGACCCTCTCCGCGGCGTTGATGCCCACATCGCGTTTAACCGCCTCGGGGCAGTCGGAACGCGGTACATTCGCAACCGGTACGGGCCGCTGCCTGACCTAACTAACGGCGGGTTGGCCACTGATCGGATCACGGTGGAGTGGTGGGTGGACGCACCCCGGGTGAACGCCGTCGTCGATGCCGGCATCCCCCCACCGCACTACCGCCTCGGTCTCAATCAAATGGAGGTGGCGACGAAAACGCGCGGTGTGGGCAACGGAGTTCGTCAACTCATCGACTTCAATTCCAACCCTCGTTCCGGAACCGTGTTAGTGGAAGTACCGGCCGATTTTGATCGCCTGCTCGCCGCTGCTCCCAAGCTCGCCCGTGACTGGCGGATCAAGGCGCGCAATGTATTTGAGACGTTCTTCACCGCCGGGTATCTTCTCACTGGATTTGTGCATGAAGCGGGACGCAGTTTTCACCTATTGGAACGGAGGCGGAAGGCGGCGGTACTGGAGGAAAGCAGTTGAAAAGGAGGTTTAAATGCGGAGAAATGAACTGGCGAAGATGATCGATCACACCCTTCTCGGCCCGACCGCGTCCACAGCCGGGGTGGAGACGCTGTGTGCGGAAGCGGTGCGATACGGCTTCTACGCGGTGTGTGTCAATCCATGTCACGTGAAACTTGCCTACTCATTGGTGAAAGACAGCCCGGTTAAGGTGGCAGCGGTAATCGGTTTTCCGCACGGGATGACGACGGCTGACGTAAAGAGATTCGAGGCGCAGGAAGCGATCGCCGCCGGGGCGAGCGAGCTCGACATGGTAATCAACGTCGCCGCCCTCAAGGAAGGGGACTACGAGACCGTGCTCACCGACATCCGGGCGGTATGCACCGAGGCGCGCAAGGCGCCAACCAATGCGGTAGTAAAGGTGATTCTAGAGACAGCCCTGCTCGATGATCAGGAAAAAATCGCCGGCGCGGTCCTCGCCAAGGCCGGCGGCGCCGACTTCGTGAAGACGTCGACCGGGTTCGGGCCGGGTGGGGCCACCGTGGACGATGTCGCCCTGCTGCGCCGCACGGTGGGAGAGAAAATGGGGGTGAAGGCGGCCGGTGGTATCCACGACTACGACACTGCGGTCAAGATGATCGCGGCCGGTGCGACCCGGATCGGGGCGAGCCACAGCGTGGACATCATTACGGGGGCACCCGAGTAGAGTGGGCATCGAGCGCGGTGATGGATTCGTCCTCCGAATACGCGCATTCGGAGACGCCGACATCATCGTTACTCTGCTTCTGCACGGTTATGGCAAGCGCACCGCTATTGCTAAAGGGGTGCGGCGCCTCAACTCGCGCCTCGGAGGTGTGTTTGATCTGCTCAATCAAGTGGAGGTGGTGTTTTACGCCCGCGACCGCCTTGACCTGGTAAGTCAGGCAGCACTGATCTCGAGTAATGAAGCAGTGAAACGCGATCTCGGGACGATCAATTCTGCCCTCACGGTCGCCCGGTTCCTCGATCGCTTACTTCCGCTCCACCAGCCGGAGGACGAAGTGTATCGGTTGTTCACGCGGTTTATCACCATGGCCACAGCCGGAAGCGGCGTAGAAGCACGAATCGCGACCGAACTCTGGACGTTGACCCTGCTCGGACACCGCCCCCAGTTGCACGCGTGTTTGCAGTGCGGAACCACCGTCGGCCCGTTTCGGTTCATCCCTGCGCGCGGCGGTGTTCTCTGCTCCCGGTGCAAAGGTAATGTAGGAATCCCGCTAACGACGGGGCTTGCCCGCGCGCTTGCGTGGCTCGCCACCCACCCAATCGAGCGCAGCCGGGTGATCCACCTGTCCCCGGAGGAACAAGCGCAGGCCGACGAAATCCTGAACGCGTACCTGGAAACGCGCATCCACGAAGGTTGACGGAAAGGGACATCTCCCCTATAGTCTCCCGCGAAGGGGGCATAATGCACTGTGAATTACGCACGCCGGAAAAGACGTTGTTTGCCGGGGAAGCGCGGATGGTCGTCGCCCGCAGCCCGGGGGGAGAGTTTGGGGTGATGGACGGGCACGCCCCGCTTCTTGCCGCGCTCCGGCCATCCCTGTTGCGTATCAAGACCAGTGACGGCGAGATGGCGTTTGCCGTTGCCACCGGGCTAATGCGGGTGGGGAAAGACGAAGTATCGATCCTTGTTCAGAATGCGGTTCGCGGTGATGCCGTCGACGTTGCGTCCGTGCGCGCCCGCATCGGGAACGCTACTGGAGAAGAACTCGCGTTTCTGCAGGTGCAGGAACAACTTGGAGGTATTGATGGCTAAACGGGTTGTGATCACCGGCGTTGGGCCGATCACCCCGATTGGGATCGGCAGAGACGCATTTTGGGATGGGTTGCGGAGCGGGGTGAGTGGAGTGCGCCGCGTCGATGACCATATTGACCTCGACGGAATCGCCGTCAAAATCGGAGCACCGGTCATCGATTTCGACCCGCTTGCCCACATGGATCGGAAGCGGGCGCGACGCATCGACCGCTCGGCTCAATTTGGACTGGTAGCGACCAAGTTGGCGTTTGCCGATGCGGAGATCGATCCTGCAGCGCTTGACTCGGTACGCACCGGGGTAATTGCCGGCACCGGAATCGGCGGTCTGGAAACGATGTCCGCTAACTTCAAAATCCTGTTCGATCAGGGGCCACGCCGGATCAGCCCATTTTTCATTCCCCGGTTGATGCCAAACGCCGTTGCCGGCGAGATTGCGATCGAGTACGGGCTGCAGGGCGGCAATTTTGGAGTTGTGTCCGCGTGTGCCAGTTCCGCCCACGCAATTGGAATCGCAGCCGAAATCATCAAATCGGGCTACATCGACGTTGCAATCGCCGGCGGAGCCGAGGCAGTTATCCTTCCAATTACTTATGCCGGATTTGTGCAATTGGGCGCGCTGTCGAAGCGCAACGACGAGCCGACGCGCGCATCCCGGCCGTTCGACCGCGATCGCGACGGATTCGTCGTCGGGGAGGGAGCAGGCATTCTCATCCTCGAAGAGGAGGGGCACGCTCGTGCCCGTGGTGCGCGGATATACGCTGAACTCGCCGGGTTTGGAATGAGTGACGACGCGTACCACATTACTGCACCGTCGCCGGACGGAGCCGGGCCAGCACTCGCCATCAACCTCGCACTGGAGCGGGCCGGCGTAATGCCAAACGAAGTCGACTATATCAACGCCCACGGTACTTCAACCGTGCTCAACGACCGCGCCGAGACCGCAGCGATCAAACGCGCACTCGGAGCAGCAGCGTACAGCGTCAAAATCAGCTCGACAAAATCGCAGACCGGCCACCTTCTCGGCGCTGCTGGTGCCGTCGAGGCAATTGCCACCCTGCTCACGATCAACCACGGGTTCATCCCGGCAACGATCAACCTCGAGCATCCTGATCCCGAATGTGATCTGGATTACACTCCCACCCCCGTGGAGGCGGAGATCACAACCGCACTGAGTGAATCGTTCGGGTTCGGCGGTCAAAATGCAGTATTGGTGTTTATCCGCAGGTGATCCGCGGGAAAGATCCGCACTGAATCAGCACACCCATCACAGCGCCAGCCGCGGATATGCCCCGGACCAATCAACCTCTCTTTCCACAGTGCTCGTACGGGCCGAGATCAGGGGCAAGTCCGCATTCACGCGAATTTCCGGCAAGGTCAACCGTACCGATCTCTAGCGGGAGATCGGACGTGCCGGCGTCGATGCACGGCGACCCGTCACCAAGGCGAAAGTCCCCTCCGTGTGGATCGAGAAACAGGGGATCGGTGCCGATTACCCGGGCGTGCGTGTAGATTGGCCGTCCGGATGATTCATCCACAAGAACATCACCGATGTCGCAATTATAGGCATGAACCGTTATTGTCCCGGGATCATTACTCCGGATGAACAAATCCTGCCCGCCATCACTGCCCACAGACTCGTTTCCCCACACGATTGAGTTGTACAGGTTAAGCTCGACATTGGCACCGTTACCGCGATAGCTGCATGCCCAAATCCCGCCGCCGCGGTAGTCGCCGCGCCGGTTCAAGTTCGATACGTTACCGGTAATCGTGGTGTTGACGATGGTTGCACGCACGATGTTGTTATCCCCCACCTCGGAGGCTGCAAGCTCCACCCCGCCGCCGGACGAACTGGCCCGGTTCCCGTAGATGAGGGAATTCACAATGAGGACGTCGATGGAGCTGTTGCCATTGTAGGCATATGCGTACACGCCACCACCCCGTCCTATATCAGCACCGATAGCGGTATTGTAACGAATGATGGAATCCCGTATTTCAAGAGCCACCGCTGTGTCGTTGTAACTCTTCAACCCAATTCCGCCGCCCGTGTAATTCGTCGCATTGTGTTGGATAATCACGTTCTGCAGACGCACCCGCAGTGTACCCCCGTTAGCAATGATACGAATCCCACCGCCGGATGTGTTAGTCGAACTCCCGCTCTGCACGCTAACGTCAGCAAGCGTCACCACTGCACCGCGCGTCACGCTGACAATCGTAATGACCGCCCCGTTCCCATCTCCATCCAGAATTACTTCCTCCGGACCAATCCCATCCGCACTCTGAAGCATAAGCGCGTTGCCGTCCCGAGCTTCATAGACAAAGTTTCCCCGATATATCCCGGAAATGAGTGTGATCACGTCGTTTTCGCCGTTTGCCTCTGCCTGCTTCAATACCGTACGCAGCTCAGCGGCAGTCGACACGCGAAACTCAGCTCCAAACGTCGCTCCCGCCAAGATTACTACAAGCATCACTACCAATATCGCACAACCACCACTGCGCATACCCCCGCCTCCTGACTGATATAGCTGGGCTTTCGTCTTTCAGCCCACACTTCTTGCTGCTCCCAGCATACCGAAATCTTATCCGGACAGCAAAAATTCCAGAAAGCTACGCTCCGCTTGGCAACCGCATCCACACTGTCATCTCTGCTGTGGCGGTGCGGGCCACTTGACAAACACCTCGTTCCATGCTATTGTGATTTTTGTCATGAACAAGGTGAGTAGTATGCAAAATTGTGGTAACCGTGCGAGCGACATTGTCCGCTCCACTCACCTTGTTTATTGGATTACGCTGTTTGCGCCCGCCCGGGCCTAGTACGTAATTACTGGGTCATAACGGGCGCAGGAAGACTACAGGTAAAGCCTGTGGTCTTTTTTTATTGGAAAAGGAGGTGGACTACAAACAACAAAAGCTACACTAGTGAGATGGGGCAATATAAAACTTTAAGGAGGTAAAAAGTGAAAAAGGTAGTTGTGCTAATGGCAGTGGCGTTGTTGGTGGGATTGAGCGTATCCGCACTGGGAGCGGAGGCGATAAAGATCGGAGCGTTGATGTCCCTAACCGGTTCATTGGGACCGTATGGTCCACCGATCGTTGACGGAGCCAAGCTCGCGGTGGAGCAAATCAACGCCGCCGGTGGGATTCTGGGGCATCCGCTGAAGCTTATCGTAATGGACACAGCGACGAACCCCGATGTCGGACGCGATGCAGCGCGTAAGCTTGTTGAACTCAACCAGGTACCGGCAATTGTTGGTGCCTTATCAAGTGGGGTGACGCTCGCCGCATCTAGTGTCACTATCCCCGCCGGTGTAGTCCTGATATCGCCCGCGTCTACGTCCCCGGGCCTCACTGCACTGAACGACAACGACTACGTGTTCCGCACAGTAGTATCGGACGCGATGCAGGGCGGGGTATTGGCGCGGCTCGCGTTGCTTCTCGGCTACAAGAAAGTATCGGTAATCTACGTCAATAACGCTTACGGAAAGGGGCTGGACATCGCGTTCAAGAAAAGCTTTGAGGCGTTCCCGAACCGGAGCGTCATCGCCGAGGTCCCGTACGAGGAGAACAAGGCGTCATACCGCGGTGAAGTGGCGAAGGCCATGGAAGGTGACCCCGACGCTATCCTGTTCATCAGCTACCCGGTCGACGGCAACAAGCAGATAGTTGAAGCCGTGGAAGCGGGATACACCGGTCATTTCTTATTCTCCGATGGAATGAAGGGTGAGGGTGTCGCGCCGGGACCAGCGTGCCCGGCCAACGGCAAGCCCGGACCGATCGAAGGCGCGTTCGGCACTGCTGCCGGAGCTCCTCAGGTAGCCGTTGCTGCGCAGTTCAACAAGGATTTCGCGGCGAAATTCGGCCCCACTAGCGTACCGTACAACACGCAGGCGTACGATGCTGTCGCGGTGATCGCACTAGCAGCAGCGCGGGCGATCGCAAATGGCCAGCCGGTGACCGGCGAGACGATCCGCGATAACCTGCGTGCTGTCGCGAACCCCCCCGGTGAGGTAGTGACGTACAACGAATTCGCGAAGGCGTTTGCGCTCATCAAAGCGGGAAAAGACATCAATTACGAAGGCGTCTCCGGGCCGGTCGACTTTGATAAGGACGGCGATATGGCGCAAGGAGTGATCGAAGTGTGGAAGATTCAAGGGTGCCACGTGATCAACATCGCGCTGGCCAAAGTCCCATAGCCTCCTATAACTTCTTCTCTCCTCTTGTTGGGGGGTGGCCCGACTCGGGCTGCCCCTTCTTTTTTATCCGGTGCCCAACAACGGAAACAGTTCCGTGTCACTCCAACTTCTTCGTGCACGGCGGGAGGATCCCCTGCGGCCGCCACAGGAGGACAACCTCCAGTAGGAGAGCGATCAACACGATGCGTAAGCTGGCGGCTTGGGTCGCGGATACCGGAAAATAGCGGGTGAGAAATTCGGTTCCCGCCCATATTCCCCACACCACAAAGCTTCCCAGGATCGCACCGCGGTTGTTGCCGCTGCCGCCGAGGATGAGCATCACCCAGATGAGGAACGTGCCGTAGAACGGCTTAAACGATGCCGGTGAGATAAACCGGGCGTAATGGGCGTAGATGCTGCCCCCGATTCCCATGATCATCGCCCCAATCACAAGCGTCTGCAGCTTAAACGCGAACGTATTCTTGCCCAGCATCGCGGTCGCGTCCTCGTCCTCGCGGATCGCCCTCACAACTCGCCCCCACGGAGCACGTCCGAGCCGCTCCACGATGAGGTACAGCACGAACAGAACGACCAATACGAGGGCGAGATAGAACCAATCGTACGCGCTCACGATGAGATCGTGCAGCCATTGGGGCAGCCCAGGATGGGCGTTGATAAACGCGTCCGCGCCGCCGTGGATCGTCTTGTACAGCGGTGATGGGATCTGTTGCAGCCCCCACACCCCGTTAGTGAGCCACGACTCGTTGCTCAGCACCAACCGGATCGACTCCGCGATCCCAATCGTGGCGATCGCCAGGTAGTCGGCACGCAACCGCAGCGTGGGAATCCCAATGATGATCGCTACAATCCCGCACACCAGCGCCGCTCCGATCAGCCCAACGATAAATGGGAGTCCAAACCCGCCGAACGTCCTTTCCTCCCACGCGCTCGGCGCCGGGCCAACGAGCAACGCCGATGTATACGCTCCCAACGCGTAAAACCCCGCAACCCCGATATTGAACAGTCCGGTGTACCCCCACTGGATGTTGAGCCCGAGCGACAAGATCCCATACGTCCCCGCTGTGATCGCGAAAAATACGATGTAATTGAGAATACCGGCGAAATGTTCCATTATGCTTTCCTCCCCAAAATGCCCGTCGGGCGCACAAGAAGCATGAGGATCATGATCACAAATGCCACCGCGGGCTTGTATCCGGTGGAGATGAACGCAGTCGATACCTCCTCCGAGATCCCGATGATCACACAGCCGATGATCGCCCCGTACGGATTGCCGATTCCCCCCAGGATGACACCCGCGAAGATGGACAGCAACATCTGCCAGCCCAACTGCGGGGTGATGAACTTGTTCTCCACCCCTGCGAGGATCCCCGCCACCGCGGCCAATCCCCCACCGATCACCCATGTCCACGCGATCACACGATCGGTGTTGATCCCGGTGACGCGGGCGAGCGCTGCATTGTCGGCCATTGCCCGCATCGCTTTCCCCATCTTCGTATAGCGGAGAAACGCGTGCACCCCCGCTACCAACACAATCGCCAGCACGATGATGAAAACCTCGTCCGACTTGATGCGGGCGTCAATTCCGGGGATGGGAACGGCCACCTGAATCCGGGCGATGTAGTAATGCGGCTGCGGCCCCCAGAAAAACTGGATGACGTTGCGCAGCCCGAGGGCAAGCCCGATCGATGCCATCATGAGGATGATCGGTCCGGCATGACGAAGTTTACGGAACAGCAATCGGTCGATGATAATCATCGCCGCTGCCGTCAGCCCCGCCGCGAGAACCATCGCCAGGATGAACCCCGGGCCGAACGACAACGGTCCCAGGGGAGTATCCGCCAGTCCGACCGCGGTGAACAGTCCGAGCAGCCCCAGCCCGATGTACGCCCCCAACGCCATGATGTCACCGTGGGCGAAGTTCGAGAACCCGAGGATGCTGTAGGTGAGCGAAACGCCGATTCCTCCCAGCGCAAGGATGCTGCCGGATACGATCCCGTACACGAGCAACTGCGGTATTTGCGTTATTGCTGACATAGTTCTCCTATCCGCCGAGATATAGTCGGCCAATCTCTTCGTTCTCCAGCAGGCTGCGTCCGGTGTCAGTAAACCGATTACTCCCGGCCGCGAGTACGTATCCCCGGGTAGAGAGGCGCAGCGACTCCTTGGCGTTCTGCTCGACGATAAGAATCGCCACTCCGGTTTCGTTAATCGCAGTGATCCGCTCGAATATCTCCATCGCCAACTTCGGAGCGAGCGCGGCCGACGGCTCGTCGAGCAGGATCAGCGTTGGATCGAGCATCAACGCTCTTCCCATTGCCACCATCTGGCGCTCGCCCCCGCTCATCTTGCCCACCCGTTGGGTGCGACGGCGCCGCAGCACAGGAAATAGGGAATAGATCTCATCGATGCGATCGGAAAAATCATCGGTGCGGATGAACGCCCCCATCTCCAGGTTCTCCTGCACGGTGAGGGACGGGAAGATGTTCTCCACCTGCGGCACGTACGCCATCCCCAATCGCACGATACGGTCGGGAGAAAGCCCGGTGATGTTCTGCTCGTTAAACCGGATCGTGCCCACGCTCGGGGCGAGCAGCCCGAAGATTGTCTTCATCAGCGTCGACTTGCCCGCACCATTGGGACCGATGATCGTCACGATCTCCTGCGGACCCACCTCCAACGACACCGTATGCAGCACCTCCATGTCGCCGTAGCCGCTCGTCACGCCGTCAACTTTCAACAGCGACATATTGCCCCCCAAGATAGGCCTCGAGCACCGCTTCGTTGTGTTGAATCTCCTCCGGTTCACCCTCGGTCAGCTTGCGTCCTTCGCTCATCACGATCACCGGTCGGCACAGCCGCATCACGAAGTCCATATCGTGCTCGATGAGGAGAAACGTGATCCCGCGTTCATGCGCCAGGCGGACAATCGAGTCGGCAAGCGCTTTGAGCAGCGTGCGGTTCACCCCAGCGCCGGGTTCATCGAGCAACACCAGCTTGGGATCAGCCATCATTGTCTTCCCCAGCTCGAGCAGCTTTTTCTGACCGCCGGAGAGCGACCCCGCCGGCTGGTCCCGCAACCGCGTGAGCCCGAGGAAATCGAGGACCGCGTCTGCACGACGCATGAGTTCATGCTCCTGACGCTTCACTCCCCATGGACGCAGAAACGGGTTCCACCACCGTTCCCCCCACTGTCCCGCCGGTACCAGCGTCAAGTTCTCCCGCACAGTCATCTCCCTGAACTCGCGCGGAACCTGGAACGTGCGTGCAATCCCCTTGCGGAAGATTCTATACGGGGGTAGGCCCGTGATCTCTTCGCCTTCCAGCACAACCTTACCTCCATCCGGGCGAAGGAAGCCGGTGAGCATGTTGAACACCGTCGTTTTCCCCGCCCCATTCGGCCCGATTAGCCCGGTGATCGTGCCGCGGCGGACGGTGAACGAACATTCGTCCACCGCCCGCAGTCCACCAAACCGCTTGGAGAGATTGTCAACGATAAGCATCATCCACCTCACAAAATAAAAAACCGCAAGCCATTTCGGCTTTCGGTTTCACCGGGTCGAGTATGCACCACCACGGTGGATTACTCGGCCCAAATCGTCATAAAGTAGCTGCACAGATTACCCTGAGATACGCTCACCTCCCGATCACAATCTCGTATCATTCCATTCCTCCGTATTCCATCCTAGCAGCGTTGTCCGCGGTTGTCAAGGTCCCCGAGCGCGGACGGCTTTCCGCCAGTCACGCCCGAGATATCCAGTCCACGCTCATCGCGGGCACAGCAACATTGATTATTGACTCACCACATTCTCATCGCTAGACTGGTTGAGGTTGGTGGTTAATGGCTAAGTGGTTGCGGCGCGGTGACTAAGGAGCCGCCCGGAGTGAGTAATACGCCAGGGACAAGGAGGCGTTATGCTGGCGCAGCTGTTCGGCTGGGGGATGACGGTGTTCAAGTTGGAGATGGACGTCAGCGATCAACTGACCACGTCAACTCAAGTTGTCATCCGTTCGGGTACGTTTGGGGATCCGAGGCTGGAACTCACCCTCAGCTGGACCGCTCGGTGGTAACTGGACAACCCACTTTCCCGGGTTAGTCGTTCCGACGGCAGAGCGTGCGGAGGAGCCTCTCAAAAGTAGGCCTACAGAGCCACAAAGGGTGTGGGAGGATCAGGTACCCCATCCGCGTCATGCGCCCGCACCGCCCAATATCCGCATAACTATTGACCTCGATGGGAAAATTCTTTATACTGAATGTTGAAGTCGTATTTTGGAGCTGGTGGATTCGGAAAAGGGCTATCCTGTCGTGAGGCAGGTGCGCAAAGCTGTCGGTCTCCCTGAGATCGGGCAGTTGCCCGAATCGGGAAGGGACAGTGGCTGTAGTGGTGCGAGGCAGAAACAAAGACAGAATAATTCTGAGCTTGTGGTGACGCTCTTCGTTATCCAAAGGGCGTTTTGTTTTGTCACCAGCACGGTGACCACTGGAGGAGCGTGATATCGTAGTA
>WFSM01000107.1 GCA_015485945.1 Candidatus Bipolaricaulota bacterium
GCCTTATTGAGGGGATGATCATCGCCGGATACGCGATCGGGGCAAAGAAAGGCTACGTTTACATCCGCGGCGAATACGCGTTGTCCATTGCACGGATGCGCACCGCAATCGACCAGGCACACAGGGAAAATCTGCTTGGGGAGAACATCCTCGGGTCCGCGATCACGTTCGACATTGAGATCAAGAAGGGCGCCGGCGCATACGTGTGTGGTGAGGAAACGGCGCTGATCGAATCGATCGAGGGGCGGCGCGGGTATCCCCGGTTGAAACCGCCGTTCCCCGGGATGGCGGGGCTGTGGGGAAAGCCGACGGTGGTGAATAATGTGGAGACGCTGGCCAACGTGCCCCCAATCATCGTGCACGGTGCCGATTGGTTTCACTCCTATGGGACGGCGACCTGTCCCGGCACCAAGGTGTTCACCATTCTCGGACACGTCGCTCATCCTGGATTGATCGAGGTGGAGATGGGAACGACTTTGCGCACGATTATCACCGAATACGCGGGTGGAATGCGCACTGGACGTCAGTTCAAGGGAGCGTTGCTCGGCGGCGCCGCCGGCGGATTTCTCAGCCCTGACGAATTGGATGTCCCACTCGATTTCGACACCATTCAGGAAACAGGCGGAGTCCTCGGATCGGGCGCAATCCTCGTTCTCGACGACGCCGACTCAGTCGTTAAAATCCTGCACGGGATCCTGCGGTTCTTTGCCCACGAATCGTGTGGCCAGTGTACTCCGTGCCGGGTGGGAACGGTGGAGTTGGTGAGCCTCATGGAGCGGATTGTGAACGGAACTGGAACCGCCGCCGACATTAGCCGGCTCGTCGCATTGGCGGAAGTGATGCAGAAAGCGTCGTTCTGTCCGCTCGGCCAATCACCGATCATCCCGATTTCGACCGCTTTGGCACGGTTCCCACAGGAGTTTTCTGCCCGCGTTCCTACCGTGGTTTGACCGTCACAGGGGATTCAGTAGAATAAAAGTGGCGATGAAGTCCACCGATAGCTGCTGCGCCAGTAATTGATGACTTCTACCCTAATTCAGTGGACAAGGAGGGTGGAGATGATTTATGCGTCATCGCTGGCTGAGATGCGGCGGGACATTACGCGGAGTGATCTGCGGTTTAATTTGCTGCGCATTTGTGCCCGTGCTCCGCGCATGATCCATCACCTCATCCATGCACCGGACTATCCCGGGATCGAGACGACCCTGTTTTCACTCCAGTCGGAGATCAACGTCACGATTGAGATTGGGGAGTGCCGCAACCGCGAGTTTCTGACGATTGTCGCCCGGGTACAAGATCCGTGGAACGCCAAGATGCAGACCAACCTGTCCCGCACCACGATCCTCCCGTTTCTTCTCGCTCCGGAGTTGGCGTACGCCGAGCCGCAGGCGTACGCAACTTATCTGCGGGCATGGTTTGCCCTCCCGGCAATTACGGACGAAGTTGGGAAAAGCGTCGACCTCATGTATGCGTTGTTTCTGGCATTTCCCGAGTTGGTGCCGCGGGCGATTTACGCTGCTGCCCCTCGCGGCGAGCTTCCGAACGAACCACTTGACGCAATCGGGGCACGCCAGTTGTTTGGGTGGTATCAGTTACGTGATCTGCCCACCACACCGACGTATCCGCATTTGAGTCACCTTATTGCCACACTACGACGACCACCACTGCCAGCGGGATGGCGGCTTCTGCGGAGTGGGAAGCAGGTGCAAGGATTGCTCCACGGAATGGCGCGGTTGGCGTACGCACACAAGCTGCGGCGACCGGCGCCACCACCACCGGTTGAAGTCGAAGTACGGGGAATTGCCGGGCCGGAACTGTTGACGGGACGAGTGCGCCCGACTCTGTTCGCCGAGCTCAAATCAGTCGTGCACCAATAAGTCGGGGAAGGTCATTCCTCCGTACCGCCACAATGCCTCGCGCCACGATGCGATTTCTTCCGGGGTGAGCGGTTCGGGCACGTCGTAACGCTGCTTGCGCTGCAACTCCTGCAGACGGTGCAGAAGGTCGCGCAGCCGGCGTGTTTGATCGTCGTTAAGGAATGTGACAACGTTGCGATCGGCCTGCGCGATCACTGCGTTAAAGTGTGAGATACAGAGCCCGTCCGATTTGACGAACGCTTGTTGCCACTCAGAGTCCGCAAGGGTAACGGCAAGAAAATACGCGTACCGCGCTGCTGCCTGATCGCGATAACGACATAACGGGCATTCCTGGCGTGTCTCCGGGGTGCGCTTCCGCGCGAGACCGGCGAGAAATTCCTTGGTTACCGTTTCGTACAATCGGGCAACTCCGCTCGGGGTGACGAGTTGGCGCTTTGCGGTAACCTTGCGCACCAATTCCGCGTGCTCCGCACATAGACCGCCGGCGCGTGCGAACTTCTCGTGGATTTCCGGATCGCCGGTGAATTCATATAACAACGTCCACGTCCACTGTTCTTCGCTTTCCCGCACCATGCGGCACAGCGGACATCCGTCTAACGCCAGCTTTTCTCGCAGGTGATAAGTGAACAGAGCCGGAGTGGTCGGGGATTTTTCCGGATGGATTAGCCGCAAGATCCACTCGGGCGCACTCGACTGATGGGAATGACGGTGAAACCACGGGCTCATGCCGCGATCTCCAGCATGCGGTTCTGTAAATCGCGAAGCCCGACCTTTGCCTTTTCCAACTGAGTGATCTCCGCGGGGACGTTCGCATTCGCTTCCC
Organism: Candidatus Bipolaricaulota bacterium; assembly: GCA_015485945.1. Classification (GTDB taxonomy): domain Bacteria; phylum Bipolaricaulota; class Bipolaricaulia; order UBA7950; family UBA9294; genus S016-54. Next base: position 2,701 of record WFSM01000107.1, read on the forward strand.
GCTTGTGTGTAGCAGCAGCGATTGCTCCTTGGGTGGCAGCGAGCGCTTCGTCAAACCGGCCTTCAAGCTCGACGGCGAACTCGCGCAGGGTACGATCCAGGCTCGTCCGGGTGGTGACGCGCAGGTTTTCCACGTTGTGCAACACCAGGGTCTCGATTTCGGCAGCAAGTCGCTTTCTGACCCGTTTTATCCGCGTCCTTGCCGGTGCCAACTTGTCCACCAGCCGGGCCGGATTGGGCAGAAACGAGGTGGAATAGGTCTGTGTCACCCAGTATGGATGCTGCACAAGTTTAAACTCGCTTGTGCGTTCATGCGGCTGGTAGGGAACATCGAATAACTCAGCCGCGCGGGTGCGTAGCCGGTCGAGCAGCGCGTCGGCACGATCACGATGAGGGCGCAATCCCTTTTGTACTCGGTAAAAGAATTGCGTGGCAAGCGCATCACAGTGGGACGCAAAGAATTTCGGGATCATCTCTCCGATCGCTTGTCGCACCGCATCTTCAGTCGCACCGGGCGCGGCGAGCGCATCATCAATAGCTTTTTCTAAATACTCGATCCCTTCACGGCGCAGGGCTTCAGCCGCCGTTTCGATGAACTCGTTCAAGCGGCGACGCTCGCCAGTGAGAAGGTCGGAAGCGGTACGCCGTGCTTCCTGAACTTCGTCGA
>WFSM01000108.1 GCA_015485945.1 Candidatus Bipolaricaulota bacterium
CACCGCAGCCGGGTACTCCGATCTCGTCTACCGGTTCAACGATCGCGATTACACGTACGTGTACAAGGGCGCTGCTGGCTGCCTCGATCACGCGCTGTCGTCTTCCAGTTTGACAGCGCAGGTAACCGGAGCCGCGGTGTGGCACATCGACGCCGATGAACCGCCCGTCCTCGGGTACGAGACAACGTACAAGGCGGCCGATCAGATCGAGATGCTGTATCGCAACGACCCGTACCGCGCGTCGGATCACGATCCGATCGTCATCGGGCTCGACTTGCGCTAGCGCGTGATCCACCGCTGCCGGTCGGGGATCGTCTTGCCACCCGATTGGCACTGAGGGCAGTAGTAGGTGCGGGTCTGGGCGTAGCGGATCTCCGCGATCGGGGTGCCGCACACCGGGCACGGCTCGCCGGTGCGGTTATACACTTTGAGGAAATCGCGGACCTCGTCGGTGAACAGGCTATCCCCCACGCGGGCGCGGATTTCCCTGATTGCGGTTGCAAGGACGCTCACGATCGCCGCGTGTAGGCGGGCGATCTCCGCGTCGGTGAGCGTGTTCACATAGCGGATCGGTGAAATCTTGGCGGCAAACAGGATCTCGTCGGCGTAAGCGCTCCCGATCCCGGCGATCATCCGTTGATCGGTGAGGAGCTTCTTCGCCTGGCGCCGGCGCCCGTGCACCATCGCGGTCAGTGCTGCGACTGTGAATTGCGGCGACAATGGCTCGGGTCCGGCGTGGGCGATATCGGACACATCCATGGGGTCGGCGACGACGTAGACGCGCGCCAGTTTGATCGGGCCGTTCTCGATCAGCCGCAGATCCTCTCCGTCGGCGAACGAGATGACGAGCCCCGTCGCCTTGGTGGGACGGGTGTTGCTGCGGCAGATGACGAACCGGCCGGCGCGCATCAGGTGAACGACGAGATGGAGATCGGGACGTACGGTGAGTATCAAGTGCTTCCCCCGCCGCGCGATCGCGGTGAACCGCGCGTTAATGAGAGCATCGAACGACGGGGTGACAGTCTTCAGTATCCCGGGGCGCAACGCGCGTGCCGCAATGATCTCGCGACCGGCGATCTTCGGAGCGAGCACCTCCGTCAATACTTCGAGGTCAGGCAGTTCCGGCATCAGTTCCTCCTGCCGCCATTATAACCCGGCATCGCTAATCATGAACGATCAGCCGCTTACGCTGCTCCTATCTCCGTCGCACTCTTTGGCCTAAGCTTCCTGGATTGAGAATAGATCTAAGAGTAGTTCGCCCCAAATGCTCCAAATGCCAGGCACTACACCTAGTATGAAATCAGATGGGCTTCTTTAGTTAAGTAGAAGCCATCTCCACTAAACTGTGGCAACTCCATGTACCTTGCCTCGCTCACGGGAGTGTATGGCAAGGTGTTACAGGGAGCAGGAGTGGCGATCCCACCGCCGGTACGGGAAGTGAAGAAAGAAGATCCTGCTGCCAAGGTTCCTTCCCCTGCTCTGTAAGACCCGCTAGAAGCTAACTTTAAAGTTACAACTACAAGATGAGTCTAAGGTTGAGACCGCTTAAGCAGGGCGTAAATTTCCTCACGGGTTCCGATTAGGATGATGAAAATCGTCTGCTCGTCTTTAATAGGAAGGTAAATTAGGCGGTATTCGCCGTGAGGTGTTCCAATGCGCTTACTCCTGAGCCCGTGGTGTCCCTGCAAGGGTTTCCCGGAATAAGGAGCGGATTGGAGGCGCTCAGCGGATTCCTTGATCCGGCGGATGACCGCTTTGTTCTTAATCTTCTGCAGTTGCTTACGCACCCGGGGATCGTAGACAAGGGTCCACATTGAGCTCGTACCCTACGTCAGATCCGCGAACGTCTCTTCATGCGACAGAGTGTTTCCCGTTTTGTAGTTGCGCTTTGATTCTTCGCGCAGGTCGGCGAGGGTGATCTTGCGCAGAATGAGGCGGTCCCCGTCCACCCCTACCGCGAGCGGGTCACCGGGCTTGAGCCCGAGCTCCTCGCGCAATGGCTTGGGAATAACGATTTGTCCTTTGGTTGACATCTTGGCGGTCGACAACATCATGCCTCCTTATCTTACTAGTAAGATCAGTATACCACAAAACGAGGCCACCGACATCATTCACCTGAAAAGTCCATTTCTACCAGCACCACTTGAGGGAGGAAGATTACGGATGGGGGTTATCAGATCGCCTAGGGTCTACCATTGGATTTTGTACAGTGACAGGTAGACTCTGGTCACGTAGAATGTCTGTTTGATGGGGGTGTGGCTGTTGAAGAATAAAGGTTTGACCCTAATACATGTATGGAGAAGGATATGAAATCTTTCCGCTTAAAACAATCTTTCCCGGACCGCGAGGGAGTACTAGTTACCGGTTGCTCTTCAGGAATCGGACGGGCAACGGCGCTTTATTTAGCACAACAGGGATTCACCGTATTTGCTACCGTGCGCAAGGAATCGGACGCCGAGGAATTGCGCGCCATTGGCGCGTCAAACCTCATCCCAATTTGCCCCCTTGACCTCACCCAACTTGACGATATTCCCGATGTTGTCGCCACGGTAACAGAGACGCTCGCACACCGGGGGAAAAGCGGCCTTTACGCGCTGGTCAACAACGCGGGTGGTGGTACAGTTGCGCCAATCGAACTCATGGATCTCGCGCACTTTCGTACGGAACTTGAGACTCGCGTCCTGGGAGCAGTAGCGCTGGTACAGGCGTTTCTGCCTCTAATCCGTCGCGTGCAGGGGCGAATCGTGTGGATCGTGACACCAGCGACAATACCTACACCATATGTCACAAGCATCCACGCCTGTGACTTTGCCGTGAATTGTATCGCACGTACTCTGGAGATAGAGCTTGCCTCGTGGAAGATCCGAAATATCATGATTCGCTGCGGTGGGATCGACACCCGTGCGGCTCGACAGACCAATGCTCGGATCGAGGCGTGGTTGGAGACCCTTTCCCCTGACCAGGCTGCTCTCTATAGCTCGGCATTGCACAACTGGAAAGATGAGATGAAAAGATTCGATGCCAACCGCACATCACCGGAGCGTGTAGCTGAAACAGTGTTTAACGCCCTCATCGCTCGCAAGCCCAAACACCGCTACATGGTGGGGCACATGGCACGGTTCGCTAACCTGCTCGAACTCCTGCCCCAAACGTGGGTCGACGCGGTCTTGGTCCGGCGGTTCCGAAGATAGGGAGCATCTTTGGCAGAGGGCGTGAACCCGTCGCAAGCATTCCCCCGCCGAGTTTGAGCCGGTATACTACCCGAAGCAGGAGGCTCCGATCATTGTGACCGGATGTGCTTAACATAGCCTCCCCAAAAGCTGGGCGGATCGATTGGCCGACACTAAACCAAATAAGGGGGAATCAAATGAACGCGTTGCTTGTGGCAATAATGGTAGCTGTGGGTGGGGGAGCGGCTATCAGTTTTCAATCTCTGTTTTCAGGAGTAATCGGCGAGAAACTAGGAATCGTAGAGAGCGTGTTCATCGTTCACCTTGGCGGCCTTATGCTTGCGAGTGTGCTTTTGTTAGCGATAGGTGGAGGGAGGATTGCTGCATGGCGCACTGTGCCCTGGTATGCCCTGGGCGGCGGATTCATCGGGGTGGTGATCGTCGCTTCGATTAGCTACGCCGTCCCGCGCCTCGGTCTGGCAACCACGCTCACCATCACTATCGTCTCGCAGTTGATCCTCGGCGCCATTATCGACAACTTTAGCCTCCTCGGCGCTACACATCATCCCCTGGACCTCTCTCGTGCCTTCGGAATGCTTATCCTGTTTGCCGGAACTTGGCTCGTAATCCGCTGATGCTGAATCTGCTGGCAGGACATATAGCAGGGCCACAAAATTACCTTTTATTTCTGATTTGATACGTCAGTAGGCGCAGATTCAGAATAACGGCCTGACTCCCAGGCAAAACTTAGCAGATTACTGGCTTCTGGGGGTCATGCTTCTCGGGGCTGATCACCACTCCTCGTTCCCATCATTTTTTGCTCCAAATCTTCCCAGCGGGCAAACAATTTATCTAACTTAAGCTGCGCTTCATTGCGCGCTTCGTATACCTGTTGCAGCCGTTCGTGATCGCTCACCACTTCTGGATCCTCAAGCTCCGCATTCAACCGATCAACCTCGGCCTCGGCGAGAAGGATGTGGGCTTCCATTCCATCCCACTCCTGTTTTTCGAGGTAAGTCAACCCTGATTGCTTGGGGTGTCCCGCCCGTCGCCTTTTCGCCGATTTTTCCACCGGGGGCTCTTTGTTCCCCGCCCGGTATGTCTCCGCCTGTTGCCATTGGGCGACGGTTGTGTAGTTTCCCCACCTTCCGCCATCGTGTAGGCCGATAATATCGGTGCACACGCGATCGAGCATATAGCGATCGTGGGTTATGAGAACGACCGCACCGGGAAAGTCAATCAACGCCCGCTCCAGAACCTCAATCGACTGGATGTCAAGGTCGTTCGTCGGCTCATCGAGCATGAGGATATCCACCGGCTCGCGCAACATCATCGCCATCAATACCCGCGCCTGCTCCCCACCGGACAGATCGCCAACCGGCGTTTCCAACTGGTCGGGGCGAAAGCCGAACCGCATCGCCCACGGGATGATGTGCGTGCCACGGCCGAGGTAGGAAACCGTGTCACCGTTCGGAGCAAGTGCCCGCCGCAACCGCTCTTTTTTATCGAGTTGGTCGCGCTGTTGGTCAAACATGGCGATACGGAGGTCAACAGCGCGCTTCACCGTTCCCGCATCAAACGATAGATCCCCGGCGAGGATGTGCAGCAGCGTCGTCTTGCCAGAAGCGTTATTACCGACAATCCCTAACCGGACGTCACGCCTGACGACCACGTCAAGATCACGAAACAACAGCTTCCCGCCGCGTGTCTTCGCGATTCCTGCAGCAACGATCAGATCGTTTGTGCGGCGGCCAGTAGCACGGAAGCCGATCTCAATATCAGCCCCGTTCTGTTGCCGTCGTTTCACCGCGGATAGGCGCTTGATCTTCTCCTGGGCCGCGTTAACCCGATGCACAGCCTTAGTCCCGCGCGCCTTCGGCCCACGCCGCAACCACTCCACCTCGCGCTGGACCTCACCGGCAAGCGTACGTCGCTCCTCGTCTTCGGCCATAAGAAACGCCTGCCGCTTTTCGAGGAAGTCGCTGTAGTGACCACGGACGCTGAAAAATCCGTCGCGGTAGCGGGGATTGATCTCCACGATGCGGTCGGTAACCCGCTCCAGGAAGTAGCGATCGTGTGTGGTGATGACAACCGAGATCGCTACCCGCTTTAGGAACCGCTCCAGCCAATCGATCCCCTGGAGATCGAGGTGGTTGGTCGGCTCATCCAGCAGCAGCAGATCCGGTTCCGACACAAGTTGGCAACCGATGGCAAGGCGCTTGCGCCAGCCACCGGAGAGGCTTTCAACCAGCGTCCTCCCATCTTCAAATCCGAGGCGGCGCAACATCTTATGGGCACGCACCGGCCGTTCGTAGTCCTCTAGTGCCCGATCGGCAAGCGCCGCGATGAGGGCACCTTCCACCGTAATACCGCGAGGAAAGACATCAATTTGAGGCAGGTAAGCGATGTGCGTGTTGGCAGCACGATCGATCGATCCGGCATCCGCGGGTTCAATGCCGGCGAAGATTCGCAGGAGCGTCGTCTTTCCGGCGCCGTTTGGCCCAATCAGCCCGACGCGCTCGCCATCGTGAAACGTGAGCGACAGATGATCAAACAGGTCGTGTGCGGCGTACGTCTTACTTAAATCACGCGCCGCCAATATCGCTCGCATCGG
>WFSM01000109.1 GCA_015485945.1 Candidatus Bipolaricaulota bacterium
CCGGAACTAACACATCTCGCGGCGGAAGCTCCCCTTGTTTGTTTGGTGGTGACTGGCTTAGCCCCGGTTGAAGGGCCGAAACATCTCTCAAAAAGGCGCCACTACAGCGCCTATCACAATCACCCCAAATAACCGGTGCGTAGTATAACGCGCGCCGGGCATTTGTCAAGTAAACTCGCAAAAATTCGGGACCACCGTTCAGAAAAGCGGATTCTCACGATATGATAATGCGCGCATGGTCTCCCGACGTCTACATGACTGCTTTGGACCGATGTCGGAAGCAAAACCGGTGATCATTTTCCCGGTTTGATTCACAAGTTTTAGGAGTATACTGAGGACAAATCTGTAGACAAGGGGGAAGAGATCATGAGGAAGATCCTCGCAGCAGCGGTGTTAATCGCGATGGTAGCTGGCCTATCCGGTGCCGCGCTGGCGCAAGTTCCAGCACAGACGCTCCTGCACAACGCACCCCAAGCAGCCAATTATCCCCAGGCAAAGGCGATCTACATGCTGGACGGAGCTGTGGTTGCGATGAACTCTGATGGAGTTGTCACCTACGTTATCCATCAGACGATGCGGTTGTTCACCCACGAGGGGGTGAAGAAATACGGCGAGGTGCAGGTGCCGTATGACACCGATCTGCAAACGCTCCACCTCGACTACGCACGCACGATCACCCCGGACGGCAAGGTGATTGTCCCCGAGAAGTCCGCGATCCATGAGGTAACCCCGCCGGAATTGCAAGATGCGCCAATGTATTCCAGCGTCAAGCTGTATACGATCTCCATGCCCGCGCTTGAACCGGGGGCGATCATCGATTATCAGGTGACGTTGACGAATAAAGAACCGGCGGGCACTCATGAAACTCCGGATCTATCCGAGGGATGGTTTTTCGCCGATGAAGTGCCGGTGCAGACTTCGAGTTTCGTTGTACAGGTGCCAAAGACGGTCCATCTGCAGTGGCAGACGAGGGGGATTACCGTTATTCCAACTGTGCAGACAGGATCGGCCACGGTTACCTACACGTTCCTGAAACACAATATTCCCGCGATCGGGTACGAGCCGTATATGCCGGATATCGATGCCCTGTCCCCCGAGCTTGTCATCAGTACGTACAACAGTTGGGATCAGATCGCGACGTGGTACGCCAACCTGTCCGCCGACCGCATGCAGACCAATTCCGCTATTGTCGCCGAGGTACACACGCTGACGGCAGGAATTCAGACCCCGTCGGAGAAGATCAGCAAGATTTACGACTTTGTCGCCCACAAGGTGCGCTACGTGGCGTTGGAGCTCGGGATCGGCGGCTACCAACCGCACTCGGCGGCTGACACGTTCGCCAACCGCTACGGTGACTGCAAGGATCAGGCGACGTTGCTCGTCACCATGCTGCGGGCGGCGGGGTTCGAGGCGTATCCCGTGCTCGTGCGGGTGGGCAGCGGGATTAACGCGGATTTCAGCCTTCCGCCAACTCCACTTATGTTCAACCACGCCATCGCCGCAGTGCGATTCAACGGCAAGTGGATGTTCCTCGACCCGACGTGCGATATCTGTACGACATCTTATCTCCCGTATTCCGACCGTGAGCGCAATGTGATGATCGTGCTGGGGAAAAAGAACGAGCCGGATGTGATCACCACCACTTATCCGTTCAATCCCGACGCGACTTACGTCAAAAGCGATGTTCAGGCGGTGCTGGCGCCGGATGGGACCCTCACCGCGACGGCGACGGTAGCCACCGGCGGGGATTACGATCTTGGCTATCGCGATCTCCTCCTCACCTATCGTCCCACCGACCGGGAGAAGCTGTTCGGCCAAGTGTTGAAACATGTCCGTGCCCGGGGCACAGCTCACCGCATTCACGTATTCCGACCTCGCTGACACGCACACGCCGGTGACCCTCACCGAGAAGTTCAGCAAGAGCGGATTTGCGCAGACGGCGGCGGGGATGCTGTTGTTCGCCGCTCCGTATCCAGCGCAGATCCCTTATCCGAGTTACTTTTCCCAGGCCATCGGCCAAGAAAAGCGCACCTATCCACTCATGAATCTCCCCAAACTCGTTGAGGAACGCGTCACAATCGCGATTCCTGCGAAGGTGAGCGTGCAACTCCCCGCTGACGTTCACGTGACTAACACCGTCGGTAGCTTCACTGCCAACTATGCGTACGCCGCTGGGAAGATCACGGTCACGCGCACGTTACGTGTGGTAAAAGGCGAGATATTCCCGTCGGAATATCCGCTGTTTAAGGCGGTGATCAAAGCGATGCTCACTGACGCCAATGTGATGATCGTGCTAAAGCCAGCAAAGTAACGCGGCGTACAGGAAAAAGCGCCCCGGGCGCCACTGTGAGCCGGGGCGCCAGCTAACCTTGAGGAGGTGAAATGATGCGCTTCAGAACGATTGGCACGCTATTATTGATTTTAGGAACGTTGTCGCTCGCGGTTATGGCC
>WFSM01000110.1 GCA_015485945.1 Candidatus Bipolaricaulota bacterium
GTTGGCTATCGTTGATATAGTGTTAGACGCAATGAAGCCTCGGTATAAACGAGAACTCTCACGGGTTATCTATGACGAGATAATTCCCATAGACATTAATGATGATGAATTTATCGTAATATAAGACTTCTAACCCCGCGTGCAGCGGACACGGCTACGCCGCGGGGCAACGTTGGCTGTTTTGAGGCAAGGTAGCCGCGCTAACAGTGGTGGTAGGAGGGGACACCGTGCCGCTGACGCCATCGTTAGGCGATATGGAGCAAGGACTCAGAATGTGTTGGGGTCTACCATTGAATTTTGTACATGGTGTCGGATGCCCCCCAGCGCCATAATCGCGTGAGAAAAGGAACTACATCTACTCCCGTGGAGACCAGCTTTCGGCGGGAGAGTTATTCAATCTCACCCGCCAGCAAGTGCCAAGGGATGGCGATGATCTTCTCATCCAGCTGCACGATTTCATTGCCGCAGTAAACCAGCGCTCCAGCACGGCATCCCGGGTATTCTTCAAGGAACAGCCGCAACGTCCTGATGTCGGCGTAGCGCGGGGTGTCCGTGAGCTTGACCTCAAGAGCCATCAAACTTTGCCCCCACTCTACCACGAAGTCCACTTCAGCTCCGGAAACAGTGCGCCAGTAGTGGACCCGGGCTGGAGGATTAAGCAGATCGGCGAGGACCTGAAGGTGCAACAATACCAAGTTTTCAAAGAGAGCACCCGCTTCCCGACTGTTGCGTGCGCTTTCCAGCGTGTAATGTCCCATGAGGAGGGCGGCTAGGGCGGGGTCGGCCCAGTACGTCTTGGGAGATTTGATCAACCGTTTCGTGCGATTGACCCCGAAGGCCGGGACCCGATGGAGAATGAAGGACGCTTCGAGTAAGTTGAGATAGCGATGGACCGTTGGTTGGGATACCCCAGCATCGCGGGCTGTCTCCGTCTGGTTCAGCAGCTGTCCAGTACGCAGGGCGAGGAGTTCCATCACCCGCCGAAAATCGGATAAGGAAGCCACCTGAGAAAGCTCCCTTAAATCCCGTTCCAGATAGCTGATTACGTATCCCTGCCACCATGCCAGGATCGCTTCGCGTGAGTGGAGCTCGAGCAAGGCCGGCATGAACCCATCGAGCGCTAGGCTGAGTGGATCCGGTGCTGGAGGTAGCTTCCTTTCGTGGGGGAGTTTCCCAGAGAGTAAGTTGGGTAATAGGTCCGATGGCCGTTGACCTTTCTGTTCCCCTAGCGTCATGGGGCGTAAGACAAGGTAAACAGCCCTGCCGGCCAGCGATTCGCTCACCTGGCGAAGGAGGAGGAAGTTCGCTGATCCGGAAAGGACGAATCGCCTGGTCCGATCCTGATCCACCGCGCGCTTTACTGCGAGGAAGAGTTTGGGCACTCGCTGCGCTTCGTCGATAACTACGTGCCTTGCCCCTGCCCACAGGGCGTCTGGCTCCCGCTCCGCTTGTGCGAGCGCGTCAATGTCGTCCAACGAATGATAGCGCCAGCCAGCGATAGGATCGGTGTGCTGGATGAGGGTGGATTTTCCCACCTGCCGCGCTCCGGTTAGCACCACCACCGGATGATCCGCAACTGCTTGAACTAATCGGGGTTCAATCCATCGCCGTCTGTAAATCCATTCATCTGCTGAATGATTATCATTCACGCCCTGAATGATATACCAAACGTGGAGTAGAGACAACTCCCACGGCGGAATTGCCAGCGAAAAAACAGCGGTGGGCACATTAGCGATACTTTCCGGGCGCGATTACACCTCCACCGTTTGTTGCCACTTGGCGATGTTGGCCTTCTTTCCGATCTTCTGCTGGATTGCCTCCTGGAATCCGACGAGTGATTCTTCTTCACCGTGGACGAGGAAGATCTGCCCCGCGTTGGTATGGGCGAGCCAATCGAGCAAGATCGGTTGATCGGCGTGAGCGGAGAATCCGTTTACCGTCCAAATTTGGGCTCGTACTGCTACCGGCTCACCGAGTACATGCACCTGCTCTGCCCCTTCGACGATCTGGCGTCCGAGCGTTCCCTGCGCCTGATATCCGACGAATATCACTCCGGACTCCTCGCGCCACAGGTTGTGACGCAGATGGTGTACGATTCGCCCACCGGTGCACATCCCGCTTCCGGCGATGATGATATTCCCCTCGGGGAGGTTGTTGATGCGCTTTGACTCTTCGGTGGTTTGGGTATAGCGCAGCGGCGGGAAGTTGAACGGGTCAGGATTGTGGGCGAACACTTTTTTGCCCTCGTCGTCGAAGTAACCCGGGAACTTGGCGAAGATACGTGTTGTGGCGATGGCAAGCGGGCTGTCGAGAAATATCTTGCAGCTAGGGAGTTCTTTGTGTTGCCACATGAGGAATAGCTCGTACAGGATTTCCTGGGTGCGTTCGAGAGCGAATGACGGGATGAGCAGATTGCCGCCGCGGCCGATCACTGTATGGACGGCGTCTTTTAACTCAGTGACCGAATCGTCGATCGTGCGGTGCGTGCGGTTCCCGTAAGTGGATTCAATGAGAACAACGTCGGCATCGGGTGGGGTTGCGGGGTCGCGTACGATCGGGCGATGGCGGTTGCCGAGATCGCCGCTGAATAGAAGCGTTTTCCCTTCGGTATGCAGTTCAACCGTTGCTGATCCAAGGACATGGCCGGCATCGTGGAACACAACTTCGACCCCGTCTTCCAACGCGAACGGCTTTTCGTATGGAATATGACGGTGAAATACTTCAAGCGCGTCGAGGGCGTCGCCAACGTCGTACAACGGCGGACGTGCCTCCTCGCCGCGGCGCTGCGCCTTACGGGCGTGATAGGCTGCCTCTTCCTCCTGCAAGTGTGCGGAATCCATTAGGATTACCTTGGCAATCGCTGCAGTAGGCGGTGTGGTGATTACTTCACCTTGAAATCCCTTTTTCACCAGCAACGGAATTCGTCCTACATGGTCGAGATGAGCGTGGGAGAGAAGTACGTAATCTATCGTTGCCGGATCGAACGGAAAGTCCGCCCAATTTCGTTCCTCGACCTCATGTCGTCCTTGAAACAGACCGCAGTCGAGCAGGATTTTCAGGCCGTTTGTTTCGACAAGATGACACGATCCAGTGACCGTCTCCGCCGCCCCGCAGAATGTAATCTTCATTACATGCACCTTCCTTTGTGGTTGCGCCGTTTATGCCGCAGCAGCTAATCGCCGCTAAAGCGAGAATTTTGTTTATGCTACTTCCAATCAGCTCGTTGTGCAATCATTCTCCTTGTTACTTGACAACCGTGCGATTTAGTGGTATATATAAATCGTTTACCGTAAACGTTTACGGTAAACGATTACGGAGGAGGGTGGATGACCACAATCCGGGATGTAGCACGAGAGGCGGGAGTGTCCGTAGCAACTGTCTCGCACGTGATTAACGGAACCAGACCGGTCGCGTCGGACACGGCTGAACGAGTGCGCCAAGCAATGGAGGTGCTTGATTATCATCCCAACGCCGTTGCTCAATCTCTCCGCACTCGGAAAACGCACGCGATTGGGGCAGTAGTGTCAGACATCACAAATCCGTTCTTTGCGACGCTCGTACGCGGGGCAGAAGACGCGGCGATCGAAGCAGGTTACTCCCTGATCGTATGCAACAGTGACGAATCCCCGGAGAAGGAGGATCGTTACGTACGGCTGTTGCGGCGGCGGAGGATGGATGGGCTCCTCATTTCTCCGGTAGGAGACGGATCGAGCAGCGTAGTACAGGAACTTCCCCATTGGGATACGCCATTTGTGTTCATCGATCGTCGTGCGGAGGGGATCGCGGCAGACGCCGTTCTCTCTGACAATGTTGCCGGCGCTTACCAAGCAACTAAGCACCTGATCGATCGCGGGCATCACCGCATTGGGATCATCCTCGGGATTAAAGGAGCGACGACCACTGAAGAGCGGTTGGCCGGGTACCGAAAAGCGCTCACCGAGGCAGGACTCTCTGTGTCCAAGGAGCTTGTCGCCTATGGTGGCTACCGAATCGAAGGGGGGCGAAAGGCAACGGAGGATTTTCTTTCCCTCTCTGACCCGCCAACCGCGATCTTCAGTACTAACAACTTGATGACCGTGGGAGTGCTCAAGACCATCGCACAGCGGAAGATCGCCGTTCCACAGGCCATGGCGATTATAAGCTTCGACGACCTCGATCTGGGAGAGCTGTTCCAGCCGCCGCTTACTGCCGTCACACAAAACCCCTATGAGATCGGAAGGATCGCCATGGGGCTTTTACTTACCCGGTTTGAGGACAAAGGGAAAAGAGCGGTGGAAGAGATTCGGGTACCGGTGGTGCTCACGGTGCGGGGGTCGACATGAAGATGCCGGGGAACGGATTTCATGGCGTGTGGGTGGCACTGGTCACCCCATGGAATATTGAGAGACGTGTGCCGGGACATCGGGAAATACAAAAGTTAATCGATAAGTTTGTCAAAGCAGAAGTTGCGGGTTTGTACATACTGGGGACGACCGGCGAGGGAACACTTCTGACGGTACCTGAGCGGGAAGAGTTCGCCGAAGCCGTGTTGGAGGCCGCGGTGGGAAAGATCCCGGTCATCGTACACACCGGCCACGATCGCACTGAGGCCGCATGCACCCTTTCGCGACACGCGGCGAAGATTGGGGCGGCAGCGGTTGCAGCTGCTCCTCCGTGTCGGTATCGGTTTACAGCGGAGGAATTACGTGCTCACTATTTGGAGATAGCGCACACGGTCGGTGATCTGCCATTGTTCCTCTACGATATTCCAGCGACCACCGGTAACCCGCTGGGTGCTGATCTGCTTGCCAGTCTGCATGCAGAAGCGCCGAACGTCGTTGGTGCTAAGGTCAGTCGCGGAGACTGGGAGGCGTGGGAGGGATACCTGCACCTCGGAGACGAGTTCACCATTCTCATCGGGAAGGATGAAATGGGGCTTTCGCTACTTGCTATGGGGGGGAGCGGGCTCGTTTCAAGCTGTGCCAATATCTTCCCGCAGTTGTACGCTGCCCTTTACCGTGCCGCTACTACTGCGGATTACGCTACGGGTAGAGAAATCCAAAATTTGATAACCAAATTGTGTCGTGTCACCCGCCGCGGTCACGTTCCTACCATCAAACGAGCTCTATCCCTTATGGGGTTGGATGTAGGTCCACCAGTACCGCCGCTTTGTGCCATACCGATCGAAGAGGATACGCAATTGAGTGTTCAAGTGGCATCGATAGAGAAACAAGCGGCTAATTGGATACGGAAAGGAGGTGGTAGCTAAGAAACAACCGTGTTTAGGGAAATTTGAACCGAAAATAAAAGGGGAGGTGCATCTAAAACAATGAATAAAGTGTGGAAACTCAGTATATTGGTTATAGGGTTATTGGCGGTGGTAGGACTACAGGTGTTTGCTGCTAGCCCGATAAAGATCACGTTCAATACCCTATTCCACGAGGCAGACGCGCAAGCGATGCAGAAGATAATCGATAACTTCAACGCCACCCACACTGATGTTCAGGTAGAGCTGACTCAGGGGGGATGGACACAATACTATGCGCAAATGAAGCTAGCGGTAATGGCTGGCAACGCGCCTCAGCTTGGTATCTGCCATGCTAACAAGTTGGTCGAGATGGCTGATTATCTCACCCCGCTTGATAATTCCCCGGTGGGGAATATCCTTCAGATGGCGGGATTCAACCCGGATGACTACGTATCCGCTAACTGGAAGGCTGGTGAGCTGAACGGGCATCACTATCTCATTCCGCTCGACACTCACGGTTGGGGATTATGGTACAACAAAGATATCTTCAAGGCAGCAGGCTTGGATCCGAACAATCCGCCGCAGAATCTGGCGGATTTCATCAACGCTTGCGATAAGATCAAAGTGGCGGGGTACTATGCGTTCCATCCTGCGGAAGACGCAGCGCCCCGCAAATTACGCCGTGCATGGTACGTCTTCTATTGGCAGATGGGTGGGCAATTATTCGATAAGAATTACACCCACGCGACGTTCAACAACCCGAAAGGTCTGCTGGCGCTGCAGTTCCTCGTCGACATCTTCCATGACTTTGGCTGGAACAAACCAGGAAGCAACGGGTACGATCAGTTTGCTGCCGGCAAGCTTGGTATGCTCGTTGCTGGGAACTGGTATTACGGGACCGCGGTCAGCAGTGGAGTGAACTGGGGTTATGCCCCAATGCCAAATTTCTTTGGCATTCCGTACACATGGGGGAATAGCCACCAACTTGCTATCCCGCTGCAACCCAAGGGGACTCCTAAAGCGGTTTATCTCGCGGCTGCGGAGGTCATCAAGTACATCTCCGAGCACTCCCATATTTGGACGATGTATGGTGGCCATATTACAGCGTACAAATCCGAGGCGACTAACCCCGAGCTGCTTGCGTCTGACTACTGGACCAAATCGGGTAAGTGGCTGAACGAAATGGCTCAGAAGGGCCTTGTCCACTTCCCGATCAACAACCCACATGGATCGGAGCTGGAGCAGGCAATTCAGGCGCAGATTCAACTCGCGGTGAATGGGCAGATCACTCCTCAGGAGGCCCTCAATAAGGCAGAGGCAGATTGTAATAAGATCCTTCAAGGGAAGTAAATATCGGATACAGGCGGGAGCGGTACTGCTCCCGCCTGTTTTATAACGATGGGTAGACGAATCGGAGAGTTTTTATATCGCCATCATGGATTGGAAGGAGTGCTGTACGCCCTTCCGTTCGTGAGCCTGTGGGCAGTGTTCCTCGCGTGGCCGGTTGGATACGGGATCTACATCAGCCTGTTCAAATGGAATCCAATGCTCGGATCGAAGTTCGTTGGGTTAGCGAATTACGCGGAGCTATTTCACTCGCTCCGGTTTTGGAATGCAGTCGCCAACACGTTCAAGTTTGCGGGGATGACGATCCCGTTGATTATCGGAGTCGGGTTTGTCTTCGCGCTCATGGTCTGGGGATGGGGGAGGACACACCGCGGTGCGGGCATTATCCAATCGGTCCTGTTCTTCCCGTACCTCCTCACTGTGTCCATCGTGGCAATCGTGTGGAAATGGCTGTTCGATCGGGATTTTGGCTTGGTCCAACAGGGGATAAACGCGATTTTCCCATCCGCGCCGATGCTGTTAAACAGCACGGTGTGGGCGCTTCCCGTAATCGCAATTGCGACCGCGTGGTGGCTCTCGGGGTACCGGATGGTAGTACTGCAAGCGGGATTGGAGGAGATTCCACGCGATCTGTTTGAAGCGGCTGCGATCGACGGTGCCAAAGGGCATCATCAGTTTTTCCATATCATTTTACCGTTGATCAAACCATCACTTCTGTTCGCATTGGTTCTCACCATCATTTCCGCATTTCGCACGTTTGGTCAAGTATTAATGATGACTGAAGGAGGGCCGGGAAGGTCAACGGAAGTACTGGCGCTTTACATGTATTGGGTCGGATTTGACTACTTCGATGTCGGTAAGGCAGCTGCGGCGGGCGTAGTGTTGCTGTTTATGATTTTGGCGCTCACGTTAGCCGGGGTGAAGTTACTCGGCCTTAGATCGGAGCTGCAATGAAAGGAGCATGGCGGGTTATTAAACGGGCGTTGCCGTACCTTGTTATGTATGGGATCGCGTTTTTATGGGTGATCCCGGTGTTATGGATGGCAGATACCGCGTTCAAACCGCGGAGCGAAATATTTACTATTCCGCCCACATGGATCCTATCGCATTTTACGCTATTCAACATCAAACGGTTGTTCACCCAATGGCCATTTCTCCGCTGGTTGCTTAACAGTCTCATCGTCGCTACCTCGGTGACGCTAGGATCGCTGATCGTGTCCACTCCAGCCGCGTTTTCGTTTTCCCGGTTGCGGTGGCGCGGGCGGGATGCGCTGTTCATGATTCTCCTTGTGTTCATGCTGCTTCCATGGCAGATAAACGTCATCCCGCTGTTTTTCACGATGAACAAGTTTCGGTTCCTCAACACGTACCAGGGAGTGGCGTTGCCGATGATCGCGATGCCGATTGGTGTATTTTTACTGCGCCAGTTTTTCATCAACATTCCCAAAGAGCTTGAGGATGCGGCGCGGATAGATGGGTGTTCCAGCTTCGGTGTGCTGACGCGGGTGATTATTCCTATTTCCAAACCGGTGTTTGCTGCGTTTGGAGTGTACATGTTCAATTTCGCGTGGAACGAGTTCTTCTGGTCGATGATCTGCCTGCAAAAGAAGACGATGGCGACGATGCCGGTGGGATTGAGCATGCTGCAGGGAGCACATGAGATCGACTATGGGTTGATCCTCGCCGGGGCATTCATGGCATCTCTCCCATCGTTGGTGATATTTTTCTTCCTGCGTCGCCAGATCATCCGGGGTTTCACCCTGGCCGGATCGGGGTCTAAGGGATGATGGAACGCCGGTTCTGCATCGAGCCGACCCCGGACTACCCGAGCATGCACGCCTCTAGCGTCTGCGAACTGGAAGACGGAAGGCTCCTTGCGTGTTGTTACGCGGGGATGCGGGAAGGCTCACCCGATTCGGTGGTGTTGGGGACACGGTTTGATATGAAGCAGGGAAGGTGGGGGAAACCCGCAGTATGGGTGGATGTCCCGCGCCGCGCTCCGGCGAACCCGCGGGTATTTCTCGGGCCGCGCTCCGGCGAGGTGTGGCTCGTCGTTGGGATCAACTACGGGCGGTGGTGCAGCGGTGACACTTACTTGTTCTTCAAACGGAGCCTCGACGGCGGCGAAAGCTGGACCGACCTCGAGCTCCTCGTTGACACCAAGGGGCTTCTGGGGAGGAACAAGCCGTGCCACGGGAACGGGGTGTGGATACTCCCGGTCGAGTGGGAACGGAGGTGGAGTGCTGCGTTCCTCCGCTCCACGGACAATGGAGAGAGCTGGGAGATCGTTGGCGACCTCGGCCACGCTGCCGGGGCGCACCTGATCCAGCCGGCTGTGGTCCGGCTGGGAGACGGGCGACTCCTCGCCTACATGCGCAGCCAGGAGGGATACATCTACTGGAGCGAGTCCCGCGATCTTGGCAAGACGTGGACTGCCCCGATGCCGACACCGCTTCCGAACAACAACAGCGGGATCGACATGATCCGTCTTCGCTCTGGGCTTCTTGCGTTGGCGTACAACCCGGTCGGCCTGTCTGCCGCCCCGCCGGAGCTCGATGAACGTTGGCCAGAGAGGATGCCGGTCGAATTCGACCGCTGGGGGGAGCGAAGCCCTCTGGTGGTCTCGTTCTCGCCCGACGACGGGACCAGTTGGCCGTGGTCGCTCACCCTTGAATCCGGACCAGGGGAGTACAGCTATCCGGCGGTCATCCAGGGCCGGGACGGCACGCTGCACATCACCTATACTTACCGCCGCGCCGCTATCCGGCACATCGCGATCGCGGAGGCGGAAGTGGCAAGGATCTGCAAGGCCTGAATATTCAACAATATGAAAGGAGGACAAGCTGAACATGAATAAACGTAAAGTGGGGATCTTGACATTCTCCGACGGACGGGAGTCGGTGCACAGGGAACTGGAGAGGCTGAACCGGAAGTTCCAGGAGAAACTGGCCGCAGCCCTCACAGCGACCGGCGAGGTGACCCCGGTGGTCGGACGGGAGATCATCTGGACTCCGGAACTCGCAAGGAACGAGGCAACGCGGCTGGCTAATGAAGGATGCGAGCTCACAATTTTCAACTTTGCGATATGGAGCTTCCCGCACTTAGCAGTGATAGCCTCCCGGTTTGCCCCAGGGCCGTTTCTCCTCTTCTCCAACATCAACCCCCGCTACCCCGGGATGGTTGGGATGCTTGCATCAGCAGGTGCACTTGACCAGATTGGTGCGCTGCACGGCCGCATCTCGGGTGATATTGGCGATGAGGATGTGCTGCGTCGTGTTATGGCGTTCATCCGTGCTGGTTCCACTGTTGCCCGACTGCGCGGGGAGACGTATGGCCTGTTCGGTGGGCGGCCAATGGGGATGTATACTGCTGTCGCCAACACTGACCAGTGGATGAGCCTGTTTGGGATCGATGTCGAGCACATCGATCAGTACGAGATTGTCCGTCGTGCCGAGGAGGCGCCGGCCGACGAAGTGGAACACGCGTTTGCTTGGCTCACCGAGAAGGTGGGAAAGATTCGCTACGATGGGAAGCAACTCACCCCGGAGAAGCTCAAGCTCCAGATCAAAAGCTACATTGCGGTGCGCGAGATGGCGCGGGAGAAGGGACTCAACTTCCTCGGAATCAAGGGGCAGCCTGAGCTCACCAATAACTTTGTCACCATGGATGTAACCGAGGCGTTTCTGAACGATCCTTACGACTGGAATGGCCCCAAGGGGACAGTTGTCACCGCGACTGAAGCCGACATGGATGGGGCACTCACCATGGAGATCTTAAAACACATCACCGGGGAGCCGACTATGTTCGCCGATTTGCGGCACTACGATGAGGAGCTTGGTGTGTTCGATTTATGTAACTCCGGGAATCACCCCTCCTACTTTGCCGGACACTCTTACGATCCGGACGACAATCTCCCTCGGGTTGAGTTCTACCCCCAGGGGTTCTACTTCCCGGCTGGAGGGGCGTCGGTCCGCCACATCGCCGCTCCGGGGAAAGTTACAATGGCTCGCCTTGCCCGCCGTAAGGGGGAATACTGGCTGGCGATCGTCCCCGGCGAGTTCATCCACCTTCCGCGGGATGAGGCCGAGAGCAAGGCGGAGGCAACCCAAATTGAGTGGCCGCACGCATTCGCCCAGTTTGAGGTCGCCCCGGAGGAGTTTCTCTCCGAGTATGACTCGAACCACATCCACGCTGCCTACGGGGACTGGACCGAGGAGCTCGTTTGGATCGCCCGGATACTTGGGATCCGCTACCGCGTGTTCGCCTGATCCGCGGATAGACGCGAGAGCACGTGCAGGGAGTTGCGCAGGTTGCGGTAGAGGTCGCGATACAGCCGGTAGTACTTGTCGTAGACCGCCTTCTGGTCGGGATCGGGGGCAGTTGGCTTCGAGTAACGAATCCAATCTCGGATATCGCCGTAGTTCTTGAACAGGCCAGTTGCCATTCCAACGAGGAACGCGTCTCCGAGAGGAGCGCCGATCCCTTCGGTGGCGAGCGTGCGGATCGGCCGGCCGGTCACATCAGCGAGGATTGATAGCCACAGTTTTGATCTTGCCACCCCGCCTACGACTGTCGTTGCTGCGGAGAGCGGAAGCCCGATTTCCTCGCCGGTCTCAATCGCGTGACGCAGGGAGTAGGCCGTCGCTTCGAGTAGGGCTCGGAAGATGTGTCCGGCGGTGTGGGAAAGTGTTAGACCAACGAGAGCCCCGCGTGCGTTTGGATCCCACAGCGGCGCCCGCTCCCCCATGAAGTAGGGAAGGGCGATCAAGCCTTGCGCTCCCGGCGGTATATCCGCTGCCGCCCGGTCGAGATCAGCGAACGAGGCACCACTACCTAACCGATCCTTGAACCAACTGGCGAGGGCTCCGGATGTAGCTGATCCCCCCCAGGTGTAAGTCTTATCCTCGGCATCGACCACATGCGGCATGGAGACGAGCTCTTTGGCGAATCCCTCGCCGGAGTGAATGATACCCCAGCATGTGGATGTCCCCATCATGGCGATGTTGTCACCGCGGTTGAGCGCTCCAGCAGCGAACGTTGCCATTGGAGCATCCACCCCACCGGCGAGAACCGGGGTCCCGGGAGCAAGCCCCGTAAGCTGTGCGCTGTCAGTGGTTACTTCGCCGATTATCTGTTCGGAGGGAACGATCTTTTTCGGCATCAGTGCGAGCGGAATTCCGAGGGCTTGGGCCATCTCTTCGGACCAGGCATGGGTGTGGATGTCGTACAGCCCGCCGAGGTTACCAGCGGAAGAGTGGTCGATTGCCACTATCCCGGTGAGGCGGTAATTTATGTAGGCATTTGGAGGAAGAAATAGGGCGATCTTCTTCCAGTTTTCCGGCTCGTTTTGCTTGATCCACAAGATCTTTGTGTAACCGAAGTAGCTGTCGACCCAGTTTCCGGTCACTGCGAACAGCCGATCGAGGTCGACGTTGTGTTTGATCCATTTGACTTCCGATGTTGCCCGCCGATCCATCCAAATCAGGCACGGTCGCACCGGATGCATTTTTCTGTCAAGCGGGATTCCGCTTCCCCCATATAACCCACTGGTGCAAACGCCAGCTATCTCTTGCGGAGAGATCCCGGGTTGGGCGAGAAGATTCCGAATGACTTTGCACGTTGCATCGAACCACACGTTTGGCCACTGCTCGGCCCACACCGGCCGGGGATGGAGAAGGCCGTACTCTGCGCTCGCAGTCCCGACGATGCCCCCATCCGGGCGGACGAGCACCCCCTTTGTGCCCTGTGTTCCCACGTCCACTCCGAGAAGATAGCGCGCCATTCTCAACCTCCGCGGCTATTATACGGAAAATTCGGCTTGACGGAGCGTTGTCCCCGCGCTAACATGAAGAGTGATCATACGATGCTGAAGGAAGATCGAGTCTTTCAACCGCTTCTCATCTACATTAGCGTGCCCCGGTAAGGGGCGTCTCTTCGCGTTATCAGTTAGAATCTTCATCCCTCGA
>WFSM01000111.1 GCA_015485945.1 Candidatus Bipolaricaulota bacterium
GAGTGGTCGAGCTACCGCGCGACGGTTGGATTAGTGGACCCCCCGCCGTTCCTCACCACCGATTGGATCCTCAGCCAATTTCACAATGAGCGTGAGAAAGCGCGGCATCTCTACCGGGAGTTTGTTACAGAGGGGATAGATAAATCACCGTGGAGTGAACTGAAGGGGCAGATCTATCTGGGAACCGAGAAATTCATCAAGAGCATCCCAAAGCCCGGTGTGAAGCTGAACGAGGTTCCCCGAGAGCAACGCCTGATCAACCGCCTGACGTTGGAAGAGATATTCTCCACTGCAGCGACAACTGATGATGGGATCTTCCACGCATATCATGATCACGGCTATACGATGCGAAAGATCGCCGAGTTCCTCGGAGTCCATTATGCAACCGTCAGCCGCCGCTTGCGCAAGGTGAAGCAAGGATAAACTAGTAAGGTCTAATATTGGATTGCAAGACCTGACCCCCAGTGCTATACTGCTGTAAAACAAAAGCCGACACGGGTGAAGGAGGGTGTTATGAAGCGGTGTCTGGCATTAGTGGCCTTGATAGTTGTTCTAGTTGGCACGACGGTCGGGTGGGCGCAAGGTACGATCACAGTGGCACCGGGCGAGTCGCTCCAGGTGGCAATCGATCGTGCGCCCAATGGAGCGGTGATCGAGCTTACCCCCGGTAATTGGACGGAGAATATCGTCATCGACAAGAGCATTACCATCCGCAGTGCAACCACGTTTCCGGATGAACCCTGCCACATCCTGGTGTTCCAATCGTCGGGGATAGCGAACCTCGCCGCTGACCAGCAACACGAAGCACTGAGCCGCATCGCACAGGTATTTCAGAACCGGGTCACACTCTACGGGCTCACCAATGTAGAGATCATGCCGGCAGGGACGGACAAGGTAGTAATAACGTTTCCCCAGGAGATAAACCCACAGCCAGTGATCGATCTTCTTGGGCGAGTTGGTCAACTGGAGTTTCGCAAAGTGGTGGCCAGCGGGGTTGATCCCGACAAACTGAAGGCGGAGCAAACTTCGTCCCAGGAGGTGCTACCCGATCAGCAAAAGGATGAATATTTCTTGGTGGACGCTCCGCTCATCACCGGTGCTGACATTGCCGGAGCACAGGTACAGACGATGCCTTCCGTGACACTGAGCCACACGGAACGGCCGTACATCGCCATTTCGTTTACTGAAGCCGGAGCAAAGAAATTTGTTGCCGCGATAAACGCACTCAAGATAAACGACCGCCTTGCCATCGTCCTCGACGGCGTCGTGTACACCGCGCCGAAGATTACTCGATCGATCAAGGACGTAGCTGCGTATGGTTGGCAAGCGATCCAAAATGCCACTACTATTCAGGGCGTATTCACCCATGATGAGGCGGCCCAGATCGCTGCCGCGATTCAGTCCGGCGTGCTTCCATATCCCGTGCACGTCAGCGACGAACTGTCGTCCCCTACCACCCGCGCCGTTATCCACCCAAATGGCACCGGCCCCGCGGTGCAGATCGGAACATCCGCGGGCGTGACACACGTAGTGATGGACGAAATTCATGTAATCGGTGCTGTTTCTGTATCCGGCCGGGCCGAGGTTGAGCTTACCGACTGTACCGCGTCCGGGAGCGGTGGGATCACGCTCTCCGCCGCCGCGTACGCCATGATCGACGGATGCACTATCGCAGACAACGATATTGGCATCTCGCTTGCCGACAACGCTCACGCCATAATCAAAAATTGTGACATCACGGGCAACAGCACCGGCGTCCTGGTCGCGGATAAGGCGGTGGCAACGCTGATCGGGAACAAAATCACGCACAACGCACTTGGTTTAGCCCTCTTCGACCGGGCGTGCACCGATACTGGTCATGCCTTCCGCGGGTATGTAACCGGGCACGACAACACGATCCCGGGTCCGAACGATCCGGATGGCAACACAATTGCGGTCTGCCCCACCGATCTCGCGTTCCTCACAACCAGCGTCGGTGGGGTGCTCGACCGCCGCCACTGAGACGACCACGCTGGGACGGTGTGCGCCCGCTGGATCCGAAATCTTTAGCCAAGATTGGCTACGGCTAGCTTTGGCTAATGGTGGCACTCGCCCGATCGCAATGGAAAAGCACGCACGTTAAAATGCACGCATTGTAAGGAGGGCGATATGAAGACGAGATCAGACCGAATCGCGAACATGCCCGATTACCCATTTGCTCGCTGGGGAGAGAAGGTTGCCGCGGCCCGCGCCGCGGGAATTGATGTCATCCGCCTTGACATCGGCAACCCCGATCTGCCGCCGCCGGATCCGGTTATCGCAGCGCTGTGCTCATCTGCACACCGTCCCGACGCGCACGGCTATCCCGGCTACCGTGGCATCCCAGCACTGCGGGAAGCGATCGCCGCTTACTACGATCGCCGGTTTGGGGTGGATCTCGATCCGACAACCGAGGTCGTGCCGCTCCTCGGTTCCAAGGAGGGGATCGTGAACCTCGCCCTGGGGGTGCTCGACCCCGGCGACCTCGTCCTCGTCCCTGATCCGGGCTATCCGTCGTACACGATGGGGGCGTTCATCGCCGGCGCGCGCGTGCACAAGTTTCCGCTCTTGCCGGCGCGCGGATTTCTGCCGGACTTGGACGCGATCCCGAGCGATGTCGCCGCCACCGCCCGCATGATGTGGCTTAACTATCCCAACAATCCGACGGCAGGGACCGCTGATCTCGACTTTTTCGCTGCCGCGGTTGCGTTCGCCCGCCGCAATGATATCCTCCTGTGTCACGACGTTCCGTACTGCGACGTCACCTACGGTGGTTATACGCCGCCGAGCGTGCTTCAGATCCCGGGGGCAAAGGACGTCGCGATCGAGTTCAATTCGCTGTCCAAGACGTACAACATGGCAGGGTGGCGGGTGGGAATGGCGGTCGGC
>WFSM01000112.1 GCA_015485945.1 Candidatus Bipolaricaulota bacterium
GCGGTCCGCGCCTCTTCGCCGGTGATCCACTTGGAATCACCGGACCGCGTCGCGATCTTCCCATCGAGGCTTATTGCCAGTTTGAGCAGCACGAACGGGATCTTGGTCTGGATGAACTTGATGAAGATCTCGTTTGCCTTTCGCGCTTCGTCCGCGAGCACACCCTCGATCACTTCGATCCCGGCAGCGCGCATTCTCTCGATGCCGCGGCCGTTTACGAGTGGATTGGGGTCGCGACAGGCGACGACGGCGCGGGATATTCCCGCTTCGATGATCCGATCGGCACACGGCGGGGTCTTGCCATAGTGAGAGCACGGTTCCAGGGTGACGTAGATCGTCGCCCCGCGCGCGTTTTTTTCTGCTTCTTCCAGCGCGAACACCTCGGCATGGGGCCCGCCGAACCGCTTGTGCCATCCCTGACCCACGATCTTCCCGTCCTTCACCACGACCGCGCCCACGATCGGATTAGGGCGGGTGTACCCCTCACCGCGGCGCGCGAGATCGAGGGCGTGGCGCATGTAGTGCTCGTCGCGCGAGTTCACAGGGTGCGTTGATGAGTTCGTAGAGTTCATTGAGTTTGATTGGCAGCGGCGATCAGGGCATGAACGGCGGCAATTCGGTCAGGTTGCTTGAAGATCGCCGAGCCGGCGACGATCAATTCCGCTCCGGCGGTCACGACCATGCCCACGTTTGCCGCGTTAATCCCGCCGTCGACTGAGATCGTCACCGGTCGGTCTCCGATTTCCTCCCACAGTTGTGCGATCCGCTTTACCGCTGCGGGCATGAATTTCTGCCCCCCGAATCCGGGATCAACGCTCATCACGAGCACCAAATCGACGAGATCGAGGTACGGGAACACAGCTGCAATCGGGGTGACTGGCCGCAGTGAGATCCCGATCTTGCATCCCAACCCGCGGATTTCTTCAATCGTGCGGAACGGCTCGTCCTTAGACTCAATGTGAAACGTGATGATGTCCGTGGACTGCACCTCGAAGCGAGGTGCGTAGTGGATCGGATAATCGATCATCAGGTGGATGTCGAACGGCTTTTCCAGCCCGCGGCGGAAGGAGTTCACCACCGGCGGGCCAATCGTCAGGTTATCGACGAAGTGGCCGTCCATCACGTCGATGTGAAAGTAGTCGGCAAGCGGCTCGACTTGCTTTGCCTCGGCACGGAGGTTACCGAAATCCGCGGACAGGAGCGACGGAGAGAGTTTCATCGCCGCCGGCCGAGGGACAGCAGTAGCAGCAACTGTAATGCTGCCATTGCCGCAGCGGCAACATAGGTGAGCGCGGCGGCGAACAGGACCTCCTTTACCTCGCCGAGTTCCTCGGTACTCACTAATCCCCCGTCACGCAGGGCAACGATCGCGCGGCGTGAGGCGTCGAACTCCACCGGCAGCGTGATCAGGGTGAACAGAACCGCGGCGGAGAACGCGAAGATTCCCACCGTGATCAGCGGCTCGTAGCGGAAGATCAGTCCGAGGAAGAAAAGGGGGAAGGCGAGCTGGGAACCAATGTTGGCCACTGGCACAACCGTCGACCGCAGTATAAGCGGTTTATACCCGTGCGCATGCTGGATTGCATGGCCGGCCTCGTGCGCCGCCACCCCAACCGCAGCAACGGACGCGGAGTGGGGATTGGACAGGCGCAATACCTTGCTTCGCGGGTCGTAGTGGTCGGACAGTACTCCGCGAATCCCTTGGATCTGGGCGTCGTTTATTCCCGCCCCAGTGAGGATACGCTGCGCTGCCTGGGCGGCGGTAATCCCCGACGCGGTGCGAACGCGGGAGTAACGGGTGTAAGTCGACCTCACCTTGTACTGCGCATACACCGCCAAAATAATCGCCGGAATCAGTATCAATATACGCGGCCCCATGAAGAACGGAAGCCATAACAAACTCATATTCAATCCTCCTTAATCCCTGTCCTGGTCTCCGTAATTTCTAAGTATACGCGACCGACGCGCGGAGGCAAGACGGTGCCACCCTGCAATCACCCCGCTCATCACCGCTGCACCGACAACATCAGCCGCCCAATCGGCAAAGCACGGATCGCGGAACGGTACAAAGATCTGGTGGAACTCGTCCGATCCCGCGTAGACCGCAGTAACTGTAAACGCGTACGCAAGCGCTCGTCGTCCCGGCAGTGCCTTGAATGCTAAGAACATAAACAGACCGAATTCGAGGAAGTGCGCGAGTTTATCGCCTTGGGGAAACGGAAACAACGTACTCTCGCCGCGAAGCGACAAACTGGACCCGGCAAAAATTGCCCCCGCATAGCCGATAAACAATATCCACCATATCGCTTTTTTCACCGGGCCTCCAGCCACGGACAAATAGAGAGAGGGCCTGTAAGCCGGATTCTGTCGCGGGGGACCATTCATCTAATGCGGCCTACCCGAAGGCTCGGGCGGGCAGTCCTCAAACGCCTTCCTATTTGGCCTTGCTCCGGTCAGGGTTTACCGAGCCGACCCGGTCACCCGAGCCGCTGGTGGGCTCTTACCCCACCGTTTCACCGTTGCCTGTGCCCGTAGGCCATCGGCGGTCTGTTCTCTGTGGCACTTTCCCGAGGTCGCCCCCGCTGGGATTTCCCCAGTGACCTGCCCTGTGGAGTCCGGACTTTCCTCGGAGGTGTTACCTCCGCGGTCCCCTGGCCCTCTCCCGCTTTGTGCGTGTGTAATGACAGTGTGGGCAATAGTATACCACATCCTCGCGGCCGTAGAGCCCGCGCGTCCGCTGTACCCGCAGGATGTGGCCACAGCGCGGGCAGACACGCCGGTGGACAAATACCGCCGCGCCGCCCAACCCGAGAACGACAAGCACCACCGCGATAATACGGCCGACATGGCTATGTCCAGTCGAAGCGGCAGTAGCAACGCCGGAGAAGCGGCGGTTGATCGCGGGGAAAATTGCCGCCATCGCCTCCTGCACCCGCTGATGCACAACGAGATCGGTAATGCTGGTTTGCACGTAGGATGCGATCCCCGGCACCGCGGCAGCAAGGGCAGTACCGGCGATGACACGCACGTTCCAGTTCAATCCCGTACGCACGAACACAGCGAGCAGAGTTCGGCCGGCGGAGATCCCCCACGCGTTGAGGATCGCCACCGCGTAGCGGTTGATATCGTGGTACGGGTCATCCCAGCTCGCCAGGATGTACACTTCGATCCCGTACCGTGCCCGCGCCGATTTGATCAGGGAATTGATCTCGTCCCGTCCATAGCGGTTGAGGACATTTCCGTAATCGGATACGTTGCCGATGGGACGGGGGACAGCCGGGGCCGACGTGCCGGAGAAGGAGAGAATAGAAATAAGGACAAGCCCCAGAATCAGCGAATGTACAGAATGCGCGAACAATTCTCGCACGTCACGATCTCATCGGTGTTGCGGGCCCGTTCCACCGTGTGTCCGCTCACCCGCAGCTTACATCCAGTGCAGATGCCGTTCTTGATCGGCACGACCGGATCGGTAAAACTGCGGCGCAGATTCTCGTACCGGCCGAGAAGGGACGGTGAAATGAGGGCCGCTATCCGCGCCCGCGATTCCTTCGCCTCCGCCAACTTTGCTTCCTCGGCGGCAATACGCTGCCCGAGGGATTGATCCTGAGCCACAAGCTCCTCCAACCGCCCTTTGAGATCCTCCTCGGCGCGGGAAAGGTTTTCCTTTTCCGCGATGATCTTGTCCATCAGTGCCAACGCTTCGTCCTCCATCTGGTTAATTCGCGCGCGCTGGTTGGCGATCTTCTCCCGGAGTGACTCCATCTCTTTGAAACTGATAATGCCCTCATCAAGCTGTTTTTGGTATGCGTGAATCTGGGTGTCAAGCTCGTCCACATCAAGATTGCGCTGACGCGATTCCCGCTCAAGCTCGTGCACGGCATGGCGGGTCTCTTCCACCCGCGCTGTTTCTTGTTCCCGTCGTTCTGCCAATCGGACTCGTTGCCGGTTTAAATGGGCAATCTGCGCGGCAAGCTCCTCACATTCCCGATCCTTATCCTGCAGCTCCAGCAGGCGCTCGATTTCTCCAGTCACTCCGTCTCCTCTCACGGTTTGCTCCGACTATAAAAGGAGATCGCCCCGGGTGCAAGTGGATTCACCGTGCGCTGCCAAGCCGGTATACTGATGGGGATGAGCCGACTCTACGATGAGATCTATGCGGTGGTGCGGCGGATTCCGCCGGGAATGGTGGCCACATACGGTCAGATTGGGATGAGCCTCGCTCCGCCGTGCCCGGCGCGGACAGTGGGTTGGGCGCTCGCTGCCGTGGGACGAATCGATCCTCGCCCGCCGGTCCCGTGGCAGCGGGTAGTGAACGCGCAGGGCAAAGTAAGCACGGGCGAGCACCAGCGGCAGCTCCTCGAAGCGGAGGGAATCGAGTTCGACACCGCGGGAAGGATTGACCTTGAGCGATTCGGATGGGCGGGACACGAATGACCTCTTTCCCTACCCGCACTCCCCCGCTGAACGCTACGGTTCTGACGAGGCTCAGCGTGATTACCGCGTTCTTCGATCGCGGGTTGAACGGCGTCAGCGCCCGACCGGCGTGCGGAGGAACATCCCGGTCCACAGGACGAGAAACGCGGACAGGCCAGCAAACGCGGGCAGATAACCAATCTTTGCCAGCAGTGCCCCGATGATGATCGGTCCGAGCGCCTGGCCGGTATCGGCGATCGTGCCGAATGTCCCCATCGCTGCTCCCAGTGACTTGCGGCTAGCGAGGTCGGCGACAAGCGCCCCAGTGGAAGTGGTGACAA
>WFSM01000113.1 GCA_015485945.1 Candidatus Bipolaricaulota bacterium
GCGGTCAGGATATGGCTGAGATCTCGCTATCCGCACAAAGCGCGGGTAAGGCGTTGGGGCAAATTACGATGCTGGTGAAGCGTACCGATTAATCATCGCAAAGGGTGAAGGAACACAAAGAGTGTGCGAGCTGCTATTGCGGCACCGAGTTTGCTAATGCCACGCCATATCATTCATTTATATCTCCTCCGGCGCTAGCTCGCCCGATGGTGTATTCACAATTCGGCTTAATCCACGTAGAGTTAATGCGTTCCCACCTGCACGCCCGCGCCGGTAGGGGCGTACCGCAACACGGCCTCGGGAAAGGCGAGAATCGACGCGTACAGCCATACCTGCCCCGCCTTGCGTTCCACCCCAACGCGCAAGCAGTGATAAAATTCGTAGAACAGGCCGAATCCGGGGTTGATGATGCCGATACCGGGATCGTAACCCCCACTTACGTTGAACCCCCACCCGGATGGGGTGATAACCGCCGCCGTCAGTTTGCCGGTGAGCCCGTTTGTGTGCGGATCAAACGTACCACCCACCGCAATGCGGTTACCAGCATGGGTCCGGGTGGCGGAAAACGTGATCTTGTCCCAGCGGTTG
Source organism: Candidatus Bipolaricaulota bacterium (assembly GCA_015485945.1). GTDB lineage: Bacteria > Bipolaricaulota > Bipolaricaulia > UBA7950 > UBA9294 > S016-54. The sequence goes on from WFSM01000113.1 coordinate 589, forward strand.
ACAGCGGGGAGATAGGGCACGGTGACCGCGGTGGAGTAGTCTTTCCCGTGCCAACTTCCCTGCAGGACAACTTTGGTGAGCGCCGCCGTATTGATGTCGTAGCTTGCGGTAAGCGTGAACGGAGATCGGGTAATCGTCATCGTGGTTAGGTCGAACCGCGCGTGTTCCAGGTCAACTCCGCCAGCGATCGTAGCCGCTCCCGGCTTCCCCACCCGCCATGTGAGGTGGTTGGTTGTGGTAAGCCGGTCAAAGTTAAACGGACTCTCCCCGTGCACCCGTCGATAGGTATAGCTGAGACTGAGTGCGGAGGAACTAGCAGCGATGGAGAAATACGCCATGTCACGCTTTTCCTGCGTTGTGCTCGCGACATAACGGGTGAGTTCGATCCCAGCGCGGGGAGTTACGGTAAACACTGATAGCTTAAGCGCACTGACCGGCTCAATGTCAATGCCGACGTCGGCGCGGAATGAAGCGTGTAGCGGTGAGTCGTTGTCCTGCTCGGTGAACCAGCCCACCGATGCGTGTGTAGTCACCGCAATCGGTCCCACCGGAATGTGGGCGCGGGCGATGGAGATCTGCGGTAACCGTTGCACGGTGCGTGTCACTGTGTTTGTAGTTGTGGTAGTGCGAGCAGCGGACACGGTCAGTTTCCAGGCGCCGAGCGGTTGTGTACCGGAAAACGAGAATGACAGGTCACGCCGCGTCCCTACCCGGCGATAGCTCATGCTACCGCCAGCACGGCCGCCGCCGGGTAAACTGATGGATGGAGCCAGAGAAACCTCGGTGATAGAATCGCCAACGCGAGCGGGGAAGAAGTAGACGCGCGCCGTTCCCGCGATTCCGGCGAGGGCGTAATGGACAACTGCCCCTAACCCAATCTCGTGAAACCGATTGAAGTAGTCAAACAGGATTGTGCCGTAATTGCCGCGGTCAAGATAATACGGAAAGTTCCATTTTAGGAAAAAACCGCGCACTGCGCTGCGTCCAATCGCCGGGAACAGCGGGCTGTCCAGCGTCTGTTTGAGCGGCTGCACGTATACCGGAAGCCAGAACACCGGCATTCCGAATGACGTCACGGACAGGTTGAACGCCACGATCAGCTTGTCCGGGTACAGGATGAGTTTGCCGGTGTGGATCGCGTACGGCTGCGCCGACACGGTGCCGCCGCAGCAATCGCAGGTGGACAGTGTGCCGTCCGTCATCTCGATCGCGGATACATCACCAGCAGCGTCGAACGATATCTTCCCTTCCGCAGCGCGATAGATGAGGACGTGTTTCTCCCCCTTGGAGTTCACAAACTCGCTTTGGCCGTGAAACGCGGTCGCGCTCGCCGCCGTAGTGGTCACGCCGGTGTCATGTGGGGTCAATACGGCGGTCAGGCGGTCGCCGGTGAGAGAGAACCCATCTCCCACGGCGATTGTGACGTTGCCGGCTGCAGTGAGGGTCCAGCTCCCATCGGCAGCCTTTACGAGTTTTACTTGATCGGCGGTAAGGTCGGTCTTCTCATACGATAGATGCACCGATCCGGTCGCGGTTACGCGCGAATTGTCAGCAGCGATGAACAGCTTATCGCAGGTAATTGCCACCGGCGGTGATTTCCCAACAGCAGTGAATCCGATTACGAGCACGATCGCGAGGAACGGGAATACGCGGCGGATCCACGTGCGCCAGTCGTGGCGGCGTAGGCGGTCGAGGCGGAAGAGCATGATGATCCCGACCGCCCCGAACACGATGTCGGGAATCCACGCGGCAAGTGGCGCTGGGAGCAGTCCGCGTCGCCCCAACGTCTGCGTCCACAGGAGCGTTCCCTGAAACAGTCCGACGAGGAGGAACCCAATCACGATCCCCACCGCCCGGCTCCGCCATGCGAATAACAGGCTGGTCGCACCCCCGAACAGTACGAATACAGCCGCCGCGAGCGGGATCGCCCCTTTGAGGTTGCATTCGACAACGAGGTCGTTCACGGGCAAGCCGCTTTTGCGCAACAGGGCGATGCGCTGGCGCAGTTCGCCGATGCTCATCTCAGCCGGGGTGCGAGATGACAGCAGCGCTGCTGTGCCCGCCGGACCGGTGGAAACCCGGAGCTGGTTAAACTTCCCGGTGTAGATGAGGGTGCCATCGGAGTTGTATCCATACACGCGGCCATCGGTGAGATCCCACGTATCATCGGTCCATCGCCCTTGTGCCGCAGTGAGGATGGTAACCGCCGCGTTTGCCTGCGGAAACAGTCGGCCGCTCGTGTCGTACACGAGTACGTCGTGCAGGCTCTTGTCGGCCTCGTCGTACCGGCGCACGTAGAAGAACACCCCCTGTGGTCCGGTGAAGAACGTGTTCGTGCGGATATGCGGCGTGCTGGAACGGAAGATGATCGACCGCAATTGCATCTGATACGCGTGTTCAGCCGGCGGGACAGCCCAGTTGTACAGGACGAAATCGCCGACTCCGAGGAGAAACGCGGCAACGATGAGGGGAACAAGAATGCGACGCAGAGAAACTCCGCTCGCCTCGAGCGCCATGATTTCACGATCGTGCACAAGTCGTCCTAGCCCGAGGAACGTCGCGAACAGTGCACTCACCGGAAGTGCGATAACGAGCATGCTCGGGGTTTTAAACACCAGCAGGCGAAACATGGCCGCCGCCCCCACCCCGCGATCGACCAGCAAACCGGACAGGGAGAGAATCAGGTTGAGGAGAATAAACAAAAACAGCCCGGCAATGGAGATGAGAAACGGGCCCACCATCTCGCGTAGCAGATAACGATCGAACCGCCGCATGATCATACTGTGATAATACCGAACTGAGAGGCTCGATGGCCAGTTTCCGTTGGATTGACGAGGTTTCCTCGGTCCGGTATAGTGAAGCCATGACCAAACGAGTGTACATCGAGACATGGGGCTGCCAGATGAATGTCCATCAGTCAGAGCGGATCGCCGGCTTGCTCGCGCAAGCGGGGTACGCTCCCACTACCACCATTGACACCGCCGATGTCGTGATTTTCAATACCTGTGCCGTGCGCCAGAAGGCAGAGGAGAAGGTGTACGGACGCATTGGTGAGGTGATGCAGGTTAAAAAGCGGCACCCGGTGCTGTTCGGGTTCGGGGGCTGTATCGCTCAGGTACGGGGGGCGGAGTTGATGCGGCGCTTCCCGGCAATCGACTTTCTGTTCGGGACAAGCAATCTCGCAGATCTACCTGGGATCATCGCCCGCGTTGCATCCGACGAGGAGAGAATTACGCATCTGCCGCCTGCCGCTGGCACCGAGGAGCTACCGGTGCGGCGGATGAGCACGGTAACGGCGATGGTGACAATTACCGAGGGTTGCTCCAATTTTTGTTCGTATTGCATCGTCCCGTACTCGCGCGGACCGCTGCGCAGCCGTCCACCGCAACACGTACTCGCCGAGGTGAGGGATGCGGTTGCGGCCGGGTATCCCGAGATCCTCCTCCTCGGGCAGAATGTCGATTCCTATGGCAGAGACCGCCCTGAGTACGGTGATTTTGCGGATCTATTGGAACAGGTGGCCCGCATCGGTCCGCGGCGCATCCGATTCACAAGCTCCCATCCCCGTGATATGACATCGCGCGTGTTGGAGACAGTCGCGCGCTACGACAACATCTGCAATCACGTCCACCTCGCGGTCCAATCGGGGAGCAACCGCATTCTGCACGCGATGAATCGGGGGTACACCGCGGCTGATTTCCGGGCGATTGTTGATCGGGCACGCACGCTTGTACCGGAGATCAACGTCACCACCGATATCATCGTCGGTTACCCCGGGGAGACGGACGCCGATTTTCAGGATACATTGCGGCTTATTGAGCGTGCGCGCTTCGGCACGATTTTCGTCGCCAAGTACTCGCCCCGCCCGGGCACACGCAGCGCTCGGCTTCCGGACGATGTCCCGGCGGCGGTGAAAGAGGCGCGATTGCGCGCCGTTCTGGAGCTAGCGCGAACGATCGCTCTCAATCTCAACCGCGGGTTTATCGGGCGGACGGTGGCCGTGCTCGTGGAGGGACGTAACCGGAGCGGCAGCTATTACGGCCGCACGGATGACCATCGCACTGTTACCATGCCAGACGCGGAGATCGCAATCGGGAAAATCGTTTCCGTCCGTATCAGCGCCGCGTCGTCCGCCGGGCTCACGGGCACGGTCGATGTCCCAGCGGAAGTGAGGCGATGACATGATCGTTACCGTAACGCTCAACCCGGCGATCGACAAGATCTATTGGGTGGACCGGCTGCTCATCGGGGAAACAATACAGGAGGAGTTCCTCACCCGTGCCTGGCGCAGTTCCACGTCGGCAGGGGGCAAGGGCGTGAATATCTCCATCCTGCTGGCACGGTTCGGGGTTGAGAACATCGCAATGGGATTCGTCGGCGGCTACACCGGACATGTGATTGTGCGCGGACTGCGCGACGAGGGGGTGACGACCAATTTCGTATGGACGACCGGGGAAACGCGCACCAACGTCACCATACTCGAACGGGGGCGGGAATTCATCCCCATCATGGTCGACGAGGAGGGACCAACGGTGTCTCCGGATGAGCTCGCCCGGTTCATGCGGCGCTACAATCGCATTATTCCACGGGCAAAGTGGGTCATCCTTGCGGGCAGCCTTCCTCCCGGGGTCGATCCCGACATCTATCGTGTCCTGGCAATGCAGGCGCGAGCGGTGGGAGCACGGGTGGTGGCGATGGCGGGAGGCCCAGCCCTGACAGGGGTTTTGGCTGCTGCCCCGTACCTGGTCAAACCGGACACGCGTGAGCACATGACGGTCGATGAAATGCCGGTGGTCTCCCAAGAAGAAATTATCGCTGTTGGCAAGCGGGTGGTGGCGCAGGGGGTGGAGTTGTTGATTGTGTCTCACGAGGTGGTGGGAGACATCGTGATTACCCGGGACGGCGTTTGGGAAATAAAGGGGCGGGTACGGGCGACGGAGTTCAAGAACCTGGTGGGGGCCGATGATGCCCTCGTTGCCGGGGTGGTGTACAAGTTGTATACCGGCGTCCCGCTTCCCGATGCGCTCCGGTTTGGAATGGCCGCGGGAATCGTCAATGCAGAAAGCACCGAGAAGCTGTGCCGCAATATGACGCGCATTGAACGTGAGATGGAACGTGTTGCCTTGACGCCGATTGGAGGCACGGATGCGCGTGCGTGAGATCATGACAAAAGACCTAACTGCGGTGGAAAAAGATATCCCGGTGCGGGAGTTGATCTTCATCCTCAACAGCGCTGATATGCCAAATATGCCGATTGTCGATGATGCCGGCGTACTGATCGGGGTGATCTCGGAGAAGGATCTGATCAGGGCGGCATTGCCAGGCTATTTTGAGATGCTGCACACCACATCGTTTATCCCCGATTTTAACCAGCTATCTAAGAAGCTGGCCCAGATTGCGCACGATCCGATTGAACGCTACATGCAGACGGATGTGATCACGATCAGCGCGGATGACGATGATCTCCAGGCCGCCGACATCATCATCAGGAAGAACTTGAAGAACCTACCGGTGGTGGACAAGGAGGGAAGGCTGGTTGGGGTGGTGCGGCGCATCGATCTGTTGCGTCACCTCCTGTGAGCTGCTGATGGACGTAGAGTGGGCGGCGGTTGGACTACAGCGGTTTGTCGCGGTTGACGGTGAGCGAGAATTCACCGTAGTCGATGGCCAGGTACAGACCGCTATCCCAACCGGGTCTGAACTGCGCGTTGGATACGGCGTTCCCGGCGACGAGGTGATAGATCTGTACGCTATCGCCCGCGCTGTCCTTCCCACCCTGGCCGATCACAGCCTGACCGGATTGTGCACGTACTTCGGGATCGCTGCCGCTCCCGGCGTGCGCATGGTCGCGCTGCTCGCGGCACTAACCGAAACAGCGCTCCATCTTTCTCCCGATCTCCTGGCGGTACTCGGCCGCCTGTTGCCCGGGGCAACTGGCGAGTTTGTCCGCGGTCTTGCCCCCCGCGCGGCGGTGACCCCACCTCCAGCCGCGCCATCCCCATCCCCGTCACCGTCACCTCCGGTGGCACCGGTGACACTGGATGACGCGTTTTCCGATGCTGGTGTGCTCGGGCGTGGGTTCGCCGCGTTTGAAGACCGCCCGGGACAGCAGGAGATGGCGCGGCTAGTGGCGCGCACGGTTACCGGCGGCGGAACGTTACTGGTGGAGGCGGGACCGGGAACGGGTAAGACATTTGCCTATCTCGTTCCTGCCCTCATTTACCTGCGCGATCATCCTCAGACGCGTATCGTTGTCTCCACCCGCACGAAGCAGCTTCAGGAACAACTTTACTTTAAGGACCTCCCGTTTCTCCTCCCGCGGGTCGCTCCGAATGCGCACGCTGCCCTGCTGAAGGGGCGGGAGAACTATCTGTGCCTGCGCCAATGGCAAACGTTGTTCCCCGAGCTTGCCGGCGGGCTGGATAGCGAGATTCTCCCTGCGCTTGCCGCCCTTGCCGGATGGCTGTTCCGCAGCAGAACTGGCGATATTGAGGAGAATCACGCGTTTCTTTCTGATCCCGCTGGCCGCCGGCTGTGGCCGCGCCTTGCCGACAATCCGCACCGCTGTGTGGGCACGTTCTGCCCGTTTTATAGCGATTGTTTTTCCGTCGTCGCCCGCCGGCGAGCGCGGGAGGCCAACATCGTCGTCGTCAACCACGCGCTTCTGTTCGCCGACCTCGCCACTGACCGCTCCATCCTTGGGAATTACGATTATCTGATCGTCGACGAGGCGCACGCCCTCGAGGGGGCGGCGCGGAATGCGTTCACCGCTACTCTGTCTCCGTCTACGTTGGATGGGTTCCTGTGGGACGTCCACCATCGCCGCGGCGCCCGTGACAGCGGGTGGGTGACCCGAATTCCGTTGGCGATGGACGATCCCCGTGTTGTTCGCATCAAAGAACTGGTGGACCAACTGCGGACCGCGAACGGGCGTGTGTTCACACACATCGGAACCGCTCTCCCCCCCGAGCCCCGGGCCGCTCTCCCAGCAATAACAGATTTTGTGGGGGATGGGGAACGAATCACGGCGTTGCTCGGACAGTTGACCGCGACAATTGCTGCGGTGGAGGAGGAATTGGAGCCGGATGTAATCCAGCGTGAAGGGGAACGACTACGCGGAGAGGCAGATGCGGTTTCGGGATTGTATAGCACGTTGTTTGCCCCCGCTGAGGATACGGAGGTCAAGTGGTACGAACACCGCGACAGTGAGTTGCGGTTGCATGCCTCGCCACTCGCCGTTGACGAGATCATCGCCGCCTCTCTCTACCCACACTTACGCGGGCTCGTCCTCACGTCAGCGACGCTATCCCTCAGCGGCGGGTTCGATTACGTAGAACGCACTCTCGGATTGAAGGACGCCCCCGCGCCAGTAAACCATGCGGTGGTGCCAAACCCGTTTTCCTACCGCGACAAAATGCGGGTGTATCTGCCGACGTTCCTCCCGGCGGTGAACGGCGAATCGGCCGATTACGCCGCCGCGCTCGTTGCCATGATCGAGGAGATCGCGGCACAAATTCAGCGCAAAACGCTCGTGCTGTTTACGTCTTATCGCCTGTTGAATGCGGTGCACGCCCGGCTCGCTGGTAAGGTTACCGCTCAAGGAATCGACGGCCCGCGGGCGAAATTGATCGAACGGTTTCGCGGCAGCGACGGCGGTGCGGTCCTCCTGGGAACGGACTCGTTTTGGGAGGGGGTCGATTTCCCGGGCAAGGACCTCGAAATCCTCATCATCACACGGCTTCCGTTTCCTGTGCCCACCGATCCGATCACCGCGGCGATGAGCGCGCGGATAGCAGCGGTGGGTCGGGACCCGTTTTATGAGCTCGCGGTTCCTCAGGCAGTGCTCAAGTTTCGCCAAGGGGTGGGACGGCTGATTCGTACGCGGACGGATCGGGGAGCGGTGATCATCACCGATCGCCGTGTGGTGGAAAAGGGCTACGGCAAGGTATTTCTCTCCTCGTTGCCCGTGGGAGCGCAGGCGGTTGGCACCGGGGAGGAATTGCTGTCACGGTTGACGGCGTGGTTTGCCGCATCCGATTAGGTGTTGACTTTACCGTGATGTCCGTAGAGAATAAGACTTGCGCATGACAAGGATGGTGAATGCACATGGATAGGCGTCCGCGGGGCGAAGAGGAGCACGACAGATGGCATGCAGTGTTGGATGCAATCGATGATCGCATCCTGCGTGCCTGTTTGCCCAAGGATCCCAGCGCTGTCAGCGTCGATTCTGACCAAATAACGATCGCAGTTGATTCTGAGTTTAAACGGGAGTACTGCCGCCGCAAACAAGCGAAGTTGGAAAACGCCGTTGTGCAGGTGTTCGGGCCACGGCGGGTGGTGATTGGCGATCTGCCGCTCCTCGCAAAAGCGGAAACTTCGCCGCCGATAAAGCCGGGGACGACGGCTCGCATCGCTGTTCTCGGGGTCGGTGACGGCGGCGTGAACGCCGTCGACCGGATGCGCGCTGAGCAACTGCACGGAGTGCGCCTGATCGCCGTTGACACTGATAAGCAGGTCCTTGGGCTGTCCCACGCCGATGAGACTCTCCAACTGGGGATGGACATCACCGGCGGGCGCGGCACCGGAGGTGATGAGGAAAAAGGGCGCAAGGCGGCGCAGGAATCGCGGTGGGAGATTGCTGCGTTGCTCAAGGGAATGGACCTGGTGTTCGTTACCGCCGGACTCGGCGGGGGAACGGGAACCGGCGCTAGTCCGGTTATCGCCGAGATCGCCCGTGAAAATGGTGCGCTCACGATCGGTGTAGTGACGCGGCCGTTTTCGTTTGAGGGGACGGTGCGGCAAGCACGGGCACGGGAAGGGCTCAAACAGCTGCGGGCGACGGTGGACGTGCTGATCGCCATCTCCAATGACCGTCTCCTCGAAACGGCGGCAAAGGGACTGGCGATGACTAAGGCGTTCGAACTCGCCGATGGAATCCTGCATCAAGGCGTGCGTGGGATCTCTGACCTTGTGACGGTGCGGGGGATAGTCAACCTTGATTTTGCTGATATCAGAAACGTCCTCGCCGGAGCGGGGGAAGCAATGATGGGAATGGGAGAAGCGAGTGGGGATGGGCGCGCCCTGACCGCGGCCAAGCTGGCAAGCTCCAATCCACTCCTGGAAGGAGGGTCGATCCGCGGCGCCCGCAAGATGATAATGAACGTCACCGGCGGTCCGGACCTCACTCTGGGCGAGGTAACCAGTGCCGCCGACCTGATCCGCCGGGTGGCCGCAACTGAGTGTGATCTCGTATTCGGCGCGGTGGTCAACCCGGAATTGGCGGACGTCATCAAAATTACGGTTATCGCCGCTGACTTTCAGGCGCCGCAGGAGACGATAAATAAAGAACATCCCCCCAAGCGGGAACGGATCCAGCTTGATAAGAACCTCGATGTGCCTACGTTCCTCCGGCGCAACCGCCCCACTGCCGACGAAGACGATACGACCGACTGAGGTGCGGGGATGACTAAACAGGCAGACGGTGCAGATATCTATCGGCAATTGGTCGATACATCTCTCCTCAGCATCTTCGTCGTTCGAACGGGCAAGATCGTGTTTGTTAATCGAACCGGCGCTGCGCTTTTGGGACGGGACGGCGCTGACATCATCGGGATGGCATTGGACGAGGTCATCGCCGTGGGCGCCCCCAACTTCTCATTGGAGGATATTCCGACATTGGCATGGCGACGGGCTGAAGTACGTGCCCCTTCCGGAGAGGCAACGGTGGTGGATGTACGCCGGACGGCGTTTACGTACAACGGTGTGTCGGCCCACATTGTGCTTATGCGATCGGTCAGGGACGAGCAGCTGCAGGAAGGCGATATCACGGTGCAGTACAAGACCCTGATGGAAAAACTCGCCGACGTGGTGTTCGTCATTGACCTCAACGGTAGGTTTGCGTTTCTCAATCCCGGATTTACCCGCGTCACTGGCTACCCACGGCAAGACTGGATCGGCCGTCGATTTACAGAACTCGTGGCGCCGGAATATGCCCAGTTTACCTTGGACCGGTTCCGCGTCGGCCCGCCACCGGACGGTGTGTCGCAGTACAAGATCGAGATAATCAGCGGCAGCGGTGAGCGGATCCCGATCGAGATCAGGGTCACGGCGCTACATGATGAGAATGGCGATGAGATCGGACGGATCGGGACGGCACGTGACGTGAGCGAGCAACAGCGAGTGGAGGAGGAACTGCGGCGCACCAACGCCGAGCTGGACATGATCCTGAACACGATGGGTGAGGGGGTGGTCGTTCTCGACGCCCGTCATCGGATGGTACGCATGAACCGGAAAGCGCATGAGCTATTTGGATACAATCATGAAGAAATAGTGGGAAAAGATTACACGTTCTGGTGCCATCCCGAGTTCATCCCCATCCTACAACAAAAGCTCGCCGAACGGGAAACGGGACGTACAACGACGTACGAAGCGCACTTCCTCCGCAAAGGGTCGGATTCATTCTACGCTCAGGTGACAGCGGTGCCGATCACCGGTCCGAACGGCACGTTCAAGGGATCAATCGGGTGCCTGCGCGATGTGACGCACGAACGGGAACTTATCCGCCGCGTGGAGGAGCTGAGCGAGTTCAACCGGCGGTTGATCGAGCTTGCTGACGTGTGGATAAACGTTATCGACACTGACAATAAAGTGTTGCTGTGGAACCGGGAAGCGGAGCGAATAAGCGGCTATGCCCGTGAAGAGGTCGAAGGGCACGCCAAAGTGTGGGAGTGGTTATACCCCGATCCCGATTACCGCCAGGAGATGATGAAGGCGCAAAAACAGGCGCGGCAACGGGCCGCCGCCATCCGCCCAGTGGAGGGGAAAATTCACACCAAGTCGGGAGCGGAGCGGATTATTGCCTGGCGTGGACGCCCTGTTCCACTCGCTGACGGCGGCCACGGCTGGCTCGTCGTCGGCCACGACGTCACTGAGGAACGAAACCGGGAGGTGAGCTTGCGCGAGTACGCCACGTTAATCGAAAAGATGAACCGGGAACGCACGCAGTTGCTGTCCATGGCCGCTCACGAATTACGCACCCCGCTCACCGTGATTCGGGGGTACGCAGACTTAATGAAGCGCGATCGCGCTCTTCCTACTGAGCAACGGGAGCGATTGGATAAGATCAGCCGCCAGGCCGATCGGCTCAACGACCTGGTAACACGACTGCTTGCGGTGGCGCGGGTGGATGCGGAAACTGGGCATCTATCCCCAATACAGGTCCCTGTTTCCACGTTAATCGACAAGGCAGTGCGCACGGTGGAACCGATGCTCGCCGATGAGCCAGACCGGCTTGAAGTCACGGTGGCGGGTGGTCTCACGGTGTACGCCGATCCCGATGCCGTGGAGGAGATCCTGCTCAATTTGTTAACCAATGCGGTTGCGTACACCCCGGCTCCAGGGCGGATTATGATACGGGCGTACGATCACGATGATGCCGTTCGCATTGATGTTGCCGACGAGGGGATCGGGATCGAGAAAACAGAGCAAGAGAGCATCTTCACCGAGTTCTACCGTACACCGCGGGGACGCGTGTTGAATCGGAACGGCAGCGGTGTTGGACTCGCCGTCGTGAAACGGCTTGTAGAACGGTCGGGCGGCAAGATATGGGTAAAAAGCACGGGATACGGTAACGGAAGCACTTTTTCATTCACGCTTCCCCGTGCGGATAAGGGAGTGACGAATGCGCGTCTTGATTTGTGAGGACGAACCCGAGATTGCGGACATGTTGGCGAGTTTTCTCGCCGCCGACGGGCACGAACCGATCATTGCGTTAACCGGGGCGGAGGGACTGGCGCGATTTGCCCACGATTCTCCTGATCTCGTCCTCCTCGACGTGATGCTTCCTGACGTAGCCGGGTGGGATGTACTGACGGAGATTAGAAAAACGAGCAACCGGCCGGTGGTGCTCCTCACGGCATTAGGGCGGCTCGATGATAAGGTGAAGGGTCTATCGTTGGGAGCGGACGATTACATCGAGAAGCCATTTGCGTGGGAAGAGGTGCGGGCGCGGATCGCCGCGGTGATGCGGCGCTATCGCCCAGTTTCTCCGGGGATTACGGTGGACGACCTCCAGAAAGTGGTGCTGGTACACGGCAGGGCGGTGCACCTGTCGCGCAAGGAATACCGGCTATTCAAGCTCCTCTATTCCGAGCCCGGCAAGGTGTTCTCGCACACTGAAATCATCGCCAAGCTATGGCCGCGCGATGCGTACGCCACCCCACAGGATGTGCAGAAGTACGTGTACCTGCTGCGGCGCAAGATCGAAGACGATCCAGCGCACCCGCGATTCATTCAAACGGTACACGGGTTCGGGTACCGATTTACTGGGCAGGAGGACGCACCGTAATCTGTGCGGTCGCACGGGCAAGCCCGCCGTGGTTATCGATAACAACCAATTGCACTGTGTATACGCCGGGAGCGGTATAGGTGTGTATCGGAGCGAGCACTGATCCGTCTCCACATCCGCCCGCGGTTCCGGGGCACGTCGTCCCGTCGCCGAAGTCCCACGCTGTGTGCACGATCTGTCCGTTGGGGCTCGGGTCATAGGAATGGTCGTAAAATTCAACCGGGGTACCGACAACGGCGGTGGCAGGCGCGACGAGCTTCGCGATCGGGAGTGCATTCGCTACGATGACCGGTTTAGACGCAGTTGCGTGTACTCCGCACGCGTCAGTGACCGTGAGCGTAACGGTGTACGTCCCCTCGTCCGGAAACTGGTGCGTCGGGGTCTGCACGTCGGCACTCTCACCGTCACCGAAGTTCCACGCCCAGCTCACAATCTTCCCCACCGGATCGACCGATTGGTCGGTGAACGTCACCGTGTCGGCATCGGTCGGAGACGGCGGCTGATAGCTAAAGTCCGCGATCAGACTGTCCACGTTGATCGTGACCGGAGCGGAAGTTGCGGTTGCGCCGTCATCATCGGTTACCTTAACTGTCGCGGCATACGTACCGGCTTTCGCATAGACATGAGTAACCGTCGGGGCAGTGGTGACAGTCGTGTAGGTCCCGCTGCCAGTGAAGTCCCATGCGTAGTGCACGATCCTGCCGTTCGGGCTCTGATCGTGCGAGCCCGATGCATCGAACTGGACCGGTGCTCCGGCAAGCACGTGGGTAGGAGTGGCAGTCAAGTGAGCAATCGGCGGTGCATTGGTCACAGTGATCTGAACCGTGGCCGGCGCTGACTTCACTCCGCTGTCGTCGGTGACGACGAGCGTGACGGTGTACGTGCCTTCATCCGGGAACCGGTGCGATGGAGTCTGCACGGTGGCGTTGGTACCGTCGCCGAATGACCACTCCCAAGCAACGACCCTGCCATCGGGATCAGTTGATCGATCGGTGAATTGAACCGTGTCCGCATCCGTTGGCGTCGCGGGCGCAGTGCTGAATTGCGCAATCGGTTTTCTGTCGCATACGGTGACGGTCACCGGGGCGGATACCGCGGTCAGCCCGGCCGCATCGGTGACTTTAACCGTGGCCGCGTATTTGGCCTGCGCCGTGGGGATATGCATGTAGGTGTGGGTCACACTGGTAGAGCTCGTGGTCTGGTCGTAGGCACCGTCACCGTTGAAATCCCACGCGTAGCTCACGATCTTGTCCGTCGGGCACGTGGTGGATGCGGA
>WFSM01000114.1 GCA_015485945.1 Candidatus Bipolaricaulota bacterium
CATTGCTTAATAAGTACCATGTCAAGTTATTTACTCCTTTTGTTGAGATGGATAGGATAGAGAAATATCCAAATTCTATTAAAAAGATGTACACTAAAATTAGTGAAGTTTATAATGGTGAGATGGGATTTGAGGAGGCTACAGCCAATATGTTGAATGGAGCTAGCCTTATTAACCACACGCCAATTCATACAGTCAGTGCATTCGGAAGACTGGTAAAAAGCTTTACTTTTTGGAACTGGAAAGATTCGCATGGGCGGCCGATGAGGATCGAATACAGTTATTTTGCTCCCCAAATAGAAACACAAAAAGACCAAAGGGTTTCTGTAATGGCAAAAAATTTTGTCAAATACTCTGAACCAGCTGTCGGTTATTATAACTCAACATACCCACAAGACCCGCAAATGTTTGGTGAGTTAGGGGCATTTGATGCGGACGGGCAATCATTGGGAGCAGAATATTATCATATGAAGTCAAGAATAAGAGATGAACAAGAAGTATCAGACTTCATCTACGCTGCTTTCGAAGGAACTAAAAAATTAGGGATCAATTATGTTAATTTTTGGGGATGTTTTTATGTTGGAGATTGGTCAACCCCTACAGTTGGTTCAACTAGAATTGTTACAGGGCATTATGAAAACCCAGAATCTCCAGCTTACCGAGTTATAAAGGCAATCATTAAACCGTCGAGTGAGTAAACAACTCCACGAAAGCTGCGGTGCATTAGCGGCCTAACCGAAGTTGATCCTCATGGTGGAGTTTGGAGTATCTTCCTATCGCCAGTGGACACGGGGGACCAACGTCGCACACAAGGTGCGACGCTACGCAAACCGCTGCTGCCCGTGTGGTGTCTGGGGTCAGGTCTGGGGGTCAGGTCTTGAAATCTAACACTAGATTCTACTGATTTATCTTTGTTTCACTTGCGTGAACGACACCGGGCGATCTTATAGAAAATTCCGCAGTCGTCCGGAGACAGCTACTCCCTCGAAAGTCAACCTTCCTCGGTGATTGGAGACTGCCCCCTCGGGTTGTGACAGATCGTGACTAACTGCTTTGATCTTGCTACCGCTACATACCGCTACTCGAGCTTCTTGTTAGCTAAAGAGGTTTCCAACGCGGATCAGCCCGAAGACTAAGAGCCGATCGTGATCCAAATCGTCTCTATTCTTCCCCTGTACGAAAAATATCGCCTCTCGGGCGGCATCGAGCATATGCTGGATCGGATGCGGTCATCCTTCCGCATATTGTACCTCGGCCTCCCGCAGCACGTCTTCGCGGAAATACTGGCTTAAGTCCTCAGGAGTGCGCAGATCAACCTTTCTCCCACCGAATAAAGTGGATAGCTCGCGCTCAAGGCGAGATATGCCCAACAGGCCCGGTATATCTCCCGGTTCGAACTCTACCAGGACGTCAACGTCACTCTCCGCCCCGAAATCCTCTCGCAAGGCTGAGCCGAAGATGGCAAGCCGCCGAATGTGGTGTTCCCGGCAAAACTCCGCCAATCGCCTACGGTCCACCGCTATCTTAGTCATTTGGCTCCCTCTCCTTCACCTGCTATATACTCTACCGATCCCCTCGCGCTGTGACAAGATCTCTTGGCGGGAATCGGTCTTTGGGGGCCGAGGAGCGGATCTTGAAATCCAACATTGCAAGGGCGGGCCAATGACTGGTTACCCCTGACAGGGATGGTAATTCCCGAGCAATACTCCAGAGTGACACAAGTTTCACGGCCAGGCCTTCATTGTCGGCGGGTCATTCTGACCATAGTTGCCGAATGCCCCAACCTCGGCTATCCTCGTGCCTGGAAAAAATCGGGTGGAGATGACAGTTGACTATGAGCGAACAGGTGTCGGCACGCCACAAGCGCGTGTCACAGGAAGTGGAGCGGACGCTGCGCGCGTTTGCTCGCGGGCGGATGACCGCGGTGATTCGGGACAGCCACCTTAAGCTGTGGCACGCATTCGCAGATAAATGGGATCTCGGCCGCACCCGCAAGCCAGAGACATGGGCAGCGGGGATACTG
This sequence comes from Candidatus Bipolaricaulota bacterium, assembly GCA_015485945.1. GTDB lineage: Bacteria > Bipolaricaulota > Bipolaricaulia > UBA7950 > UBA9294 > S016-54. The sequence goes on from WFSM01000114.1 coordinate 2,024, forward strand.
TACACATTTTCCCGCATGGTGTTCGGCGAGTTATCCCAGACCGATGCCGCCGTTCTGCTTGACGTCTCACCCGCCACCGTCGGACAGAAGTTTGCCCTGTTAGTGGAAACCCTTGCGCTGCGCACGTTGGATGCCCGGTTTGTTCCGTCTGCCCTGCGGGAGGAGATCGAACAGGAGAACCCCGAACTGCCCGTTGACGTTCCTCTTGCCGAGTACCTGCTTGACACGGTACCGAAGCCCGAGATCCGTCCCGATGCCCCGGTCTCCCCGGTGGACCTGGTGTACGATGGCTGGGAAGCGCTCGACCACTCCGATGATCCCGATGCAAGACGCGCGGCGGCGCGGGCGTTCAGGACCGCGCTCCTCCTCGATCCCACCTTGGCCGACGCCCACAACGGCCTTGCCTACCTCGCCGAGGTGGATGACGACCTCGCAGAGGCGGAACGCCGATACAAAAAAGCGTACCAAGTAGCGCGGGATAAGCTGGGGAGCGAATCACCGGATAAATTTGTGTGGTGGAGCGACATCTCCACTCGTCCGTACATGCGCGCCCGCTACGGGTTGGGATGGATATACTGGCAGACCGGGCGTGTGCACAAGGCAGTCGCCGAATACGAGACGCTCCTCAAACTCAATCCGAACGACAATCAGGGCGTGCGGTACCTCATTGCCCCCCTGTACCAACTCGACGGTAATCTGGCCGGAGCAATACGTGCCTACGATCACTACGCGCGCCAGTATCCAGACGACGTTCCTGACCCACACTACCTATTCTCGTGGGGGGTAGCGCTGTTCCAAACCGGCAGAGGCGAGGAGGCACTGCAGCAATGGCGGCGTGGATTCTTCCAGAATCCGTATATTGCCCCGCTCCTCCTCGGTGCAAAACTCCCGCGCCATGACATCTGGCTGTTTTCCAACCTGAGCTACCCGGACTACGCCCAGGATTACCTCGATAATTTCCTCGTACTGTGGCTTCGCGTCCCCGAGGCGTTACTCGGCCTGCGCGCTCTGTGGACCGACCCGCGGATACAGGATGACATTATCCACTGGTTCTCCCTCGGAGAGAAGCTTGCCAGCATCGCGGAGGCAGCCCGGGGCCGCGTGGATAAAAAGACGGAGGCAACGTGGCGCAAACTGATCGATGAGCAACGGGCAATCGAATCCCGTTCGCTGCCCACCGCAGTGGTGAACCGGGTACTCAGCGCCGTTCCGCAACCGCCGGGGCGGACTCAGGCAAGCGGCATCTCGTAGATCCGCCACGTCTTGTAGCGACGTCCGCCCATGAACTCCGACGCCCGCAGGATGAGGTCGTTATCTTCCAGCAGGAGCGACGGCTCACAGCTGCGATACCCGTGGGCAAGTCCATAAGACAACACGTCACGGAATAAGACGGCGTCCACTCCGAGCTTGCGGAATCCAGGACGAATTCCAAAGAACATGAGCCGTGTCCGTTTGATCCGCCGGCGGGTGAGAAGAAGGCGAGTGATACGGGCGAGATCGTTGTCTAACAGGCGATTCCAGCGCGGGCGCAGGGGGACATTCGGATCGGGAAGCGCCCCAAGTACCGCAGCAAGCTCACCGTTGACATACGCAAACCTGATGAGGCCGGGATCGGCGATCAGGGCCAGGCTCTCGGCCATCGCTTCTGCTTCGGCGTCGGTCAGCGGGAGAAATCCCCAGTTGTCGGCCCATGCCTCGTTGTAAATGGTGACGATGAGGTCGACCTCGGCACGCACATTCTTGAGATCAACGGGGCGGGTCGTAATGTCCCGCCGTTCCCGTACCTGCGCCGCCAGGTTATCCAACCGCTCGTTGGCCCAGCCGTCAAACTCGATCCTGTACGCGTGGTAATCCTTCACCTTGGCGAGGCCATACCGCGTGAGAAGGGCGTCGTAATACGGTGGGTTGTGGGTCAGCTCGACCGTGGGGGGGTAATCGAACCCATCGATCAACACGCCTTGATACGGCTCATGGGTGGCAGCCGAATATCCACCCGGGCCGCGCATCACCCGCATCCCCCGCGCCGCCAGCCAATCGCGGGCGCGGTCGAGCAGGGCGGCGGCAACACCGTAATCATTCACCACATCAAAGAAACCGAAGAACCCGATTTGATCGTTATAACGCTGATTAAAGCGGTGATTAATCGCCGCTGATATCCGCCCTACGAGCCGGTCGCCGTCGCGCGCGATAAAATGGGTCACTTCAGCATCACGATGATAGGGATGCACCGGGGTGAGAAGCCCGGTGATGCGGAACAGCTTGCTTCCGAGGAGCTCGGCGCGTAATGGTGGTGTCCAGTTGGGATCACCGTAATGAAGCCGCCACGGAAGCACGACAAACTGGCGCAGGCGCCGGTCTCCAAGGGGGATTTCTTCAACGGATATACTCATCGTGTTCCAAATGATACCGGATTTGTCCGGGAGAAGGAAGTGCGGTTGACTTCGGGGCAACGGCAAACGTCTACTTGATATCGGGAGGGCACATGAAACTGTGGCAGGTGGTGCAGACAGCGGCCGGGATATCCCGGCGGCGGGCGCAAGCATTAATCCGAGCTGGCGAAGTGGAATGTGGGACTGGACCGATCACCGATCCATTCGCCGCAGTGTCGAGTGCAGACACAATTTACCTGCGCGGCCAACCGCTGTGCTTGCTCCCACGGCGGTTCAGGGTGTATCGCTACTACAAACCGCGCGGTGTCCTGTGTTCACACGACGATCCTCATACCGGGAATACAGTAGGCCGGATCATGCGCGCTGAGGGGTTTATCGGCTACACGTGGGCGGGCCGGCTCGATCGCGATGCGGACGGACTCATGCTCCTCGCCAATGACGGTGCCCTCATCGCCCGGCTAACACATCCGCGCTACGGGGTGAAAAAAATCTACCACGTGTGGACTACCCCGCCGATGACAACAACTCGAATGGCGGCGGTATTCGCACGCATGCGCGCCGGAATCGATGACGCGGGTGACCGGCTACAGATCGTTGACGGACGTATCGCCGGACGCAAGGCGGTCGTATCGTTGGGGCAAGGGCACAACCACGAGATAAAGCGCTTGTTTGCTCACTTCGGGTTCACCGTGACCCGATTGCGGCGAGTAACGATTGGGCCTGTACGTCTGGCTGCAGGCGCCGTCCCCGGGGAGATCGTGCGACTTGGGGGGAACGAGGCACAGCGGTTGTACACTGCGGTTGGACTGGATCCGCCTTCGGACCTATAATGCGGCTATGCGCCTGGGAATCGTTCAGTTAAATCCGCACGTCGGGGATATCGCCGCCAACGCCGGCATGATCAGTACCTACATCGAACGCGCCCGCGCCGCTGGGTGTGACCTCGTCGTGTTTCCCGAGCTCGCGCTTCCCGGTTATTTCCCGTTCGACTTGATGTGGCGACCCGGGTTTATGCATCAGGTGGAAACCGTGCTCGGTGAAATTACGCAAAAGACCCACGGAATCGCCGTAATCGTCGGTGGGATCTCCACCCATGCCCGCGCCGCCGGCAACCTCACCGACCCGTCTTCGCTGACTGACGGGGCAAGATTCGACTTCTACAACTCTGCTTTTCTGATCGCGGATGGGCGCATCGTCGGCGCGGAACGCAAACTCAACCTGCCGTCATTCGACGTATACGCGGAGAAGCGCTACTTCACTCCCGGGGCGGGCGCGCAGGTGTTCACCGTCGCCGACAATCAAGTTGGGATCAATATCTGCGAGGACGTGTGGGTTGAGAACGGGCCAACCGACACCCAAGCAAGTCTGGGGGCAGATGTCGTCGTGAACATCTCCGCATCACCGTTTTTCGCGGGCAAAGGGGAGATCCGCCGTCGCCTTGTGGCGCGGCGGGCGCGGGAGAACGGGGTGACGGTGGTGTACGTCAACCGCGTGGGTGGGCAGGACGAAATCGTGTACGACGGCGGAAGCTTTGTCGTATCGCCCCAGGGCCGGCTCCTGTTTCAGGCCCCGTACTTCGAGGAGGGCATGTACGTCGTCGACCTCGGCGACCACCAGCCGATCACCGCACCACACCCGGACCGGATCGAGCTCATCCATCATGCGATTATCATTGGAATCAGAGATTACGTCGCGAAAAACGGATTTACACATGTGTTAATCGGCCTGTCCGGCGGAATCGATTCCGCCGTCGTCGCTGCACTGGCGGTCGAAGCGCTCGGCAACGAAGCAGTAACTGCCGTGTTCATGCCGAGCACGATCACTGCAAATGAAAGCCGGACTGATGCGACGGAAACGGCGCGCAGATTGGGCATCGAACTCCTGGAAGCACCAATCGCCGGGATGGTGAACGAGGCGTGGAGCGCACTCCCAGAGCCCCCGACCGGGCTCGCGGGGGAGAACCTGCAGGCGCGGATTCGGGGAGCACTCCTGATGGCAATTGCCAACACCCGCAACGCTCTTGTTCTCGCGACCGGTAATAAATCAGAAATCGCGGTCGGGTATAACACCCTGTACGGCGACACGGTGGGCGCGATTGCACCGATTGGCGACCTGCTGAAGACGGACGTGTACGCACTTGCGGATCGGTTAGGAACAGTGATCCCGCCCCACGTCAAGGAGAAGCCTCCCACCGCCGAACTACGGCTCGACCAGCGCGATGAGGATGACCTCCCACCCTACTCAGTTCTCGACCCGATCCTCCGCGAGCTAATCGAGGAAAACGCGGCCCGCGACGAGCTGATCGTGCACGGCCACCCAGAGCAAGTCGTCGATGACGTTCTTCGCCGTTATTATCGCAATGAGTACAAGCGAAATCAGCTTCCGCTCGTGATCAAGATCTCCCCAAAGGCATTCGGTATCGGACGGCGGTTCCCGATCACCCACCGCTATCGGGGATAGTCACTCCTGCAGCGCCGCCATCTGAGCGGGAGCGAACAATCCGCCGATGCCGCCGGTGTGAAGGAACACCACAATATCATCCGGCGTGAAGAATCCGGCGCGAATGAGATCGATCAACCCCGCCATTGCCTTGCCCGTATACACCGGATCGAGAATTATTCCCTCCGTCTGCGCTACGAGTTTCACCGCTTCCTGCATCGCCGGAGTGGGAGTGCCATAGCCCGGTCCGATGTAGTCATCGTACACTGTAATCGCGTCACGAACGTCATCGTGGTCCAACCGCAACCCAAGAAATTCCGCCGCTTCATCCAGGTTGCGCGCGACCTTATCCGCAACCTTGGACCTCGCCTGGGCCACGCTCATTCCGATGACGTTGATCTCACCATGGCTGTACAGGATCGAACCAAGGATAAGCCCGGTCTGGGTGCCGGCTGTACCACACGCGGTCACAATGTAATCGGGAGCAAGATTGCGCGCGTGCAATTGCCCCACGATCTCGTACACGCATCCGGAATATCCCAACGCGCTATGGAGACCACTGCAGCCGTTGGGAATGTAATACGGCGTCTCGCCACGGCTCCGCAGCTCCGCGGCCAGTTGACGCACCGCTTCATCCAGGCGCGCCGCGCGAACGTCGTCCCCAACGTCAGATGCATCGGACAGATATGTGATCTCCTCCACCCCCAACAGCTTGTCCAAGAACAGGTTACCGGTCGCCTGATCCGGCTTTTCACCACGCAGGATCAAGTACGTCTTCAACCCGAGGCGGTTGGCGGCAGCGGCCGTCAATTGCACATGATTGCTCTGAACCGCCCCGGTGGTGATAACAGCGGTCGCCCGTTGCCGCCGTGCATCGGCAAACGCATACTCCAGCTTACGCAGCTTGTTTCCCCCTGTTCCCAAGCCATCGAGGTCGTCCCGCTTGATGAATATTCGCGGACCGTGCAGCGCCCGCGCCAAATTTCCGAGTTCCTGCAACGGCGTGGGGAACTGCCCCAGCCGCACTCTGTTCACTGATCCAATCTGCATGCGTCCCTCCTCGCCGCCATTATAAACAAAAAAACGCCCCGGACGTACGCCCGGGGCGAAACCGATAACCGGTTCTATTCCACCTTGACCTCAATCGGCTTTTCCTTCTCCTTGAGGGATTCCTTGAGCGGAACAGTCACGCGCAGGATCCCGTCTTCGAACCGTGCCTTAATCCCGGCCTTATCCACCACGTCGGCGGGAAGCGGGAAGGCGTGCTGGAACCGACCGTAGCGGCGGCCGATGCGGAAGTAGTTCTCTTCCCGCACCGCCTCGTTCCGCTTTGTCTCCCCGGAGATGATGAGCTTGTCATCCTCCACCTTAATTTGGATGTCATCCTTTTTCATCCCCGGGAGTTCGGTCTCGAACACCAAGTTCTTGTCCTTCTCGTAAATATCGGTCCGCACAAAGTTCGGGGACACATCAAAGCCAATCTGGTCAAAGTCGTGGAAAAACTCATCGAGAAGCCGGGAAATCCCCGTGCCAACCAAAAACGGTTCGCGCCAAACATCTGGAAGTCTCCTCGTCATCGCGATCACCTCCATCAACTTATTGTTAATTAGCAGTCTCACTATCTAACTGCTAACTGTAGTATAGCACCATCCCCGGGGGTTGTCAAGTGGGTGTGCTGGAGATACACTAAGGTCATGATCAAGCGATTATTAGCGGGAGCAATTACAGTGTACCAACGTGTTATTTCACCCGCATTTCCGCCGCGGTGTCGGTTCTACCCAACCTGTTCGGAGTACTCCAAGGAAGCAATCCTGAAGTACGGCGCGGTCAAGGGCGGCTATCTCGCGGTCCGCCGCGTCATGCGGTGTCACCCACTTAACCCCGGCGGGTATGACCCCGTCCCATAGATCCATCATCAACACTGGACAACTGTCCAACTAATTTTTGGCATACACGTCAGGTTTCCTTCCCCTTCCTCCGGCACGTGGCGGCCATTCCCCATACGAAATCAGCGATTGCGGCCGCACAATTAGCATAACCATCCATACCGACAGAGGGGGAAATATGACACGGAGCATTTTGCTTTCACTTGTGGTGGTAGTGATCATTAGTATTGCGGGAACAGCGGCGGGGCTATCCGGCAGCTGGACCACGACCACAGCAATCGCGCTGCAGACATCCTCGATATCCTCGTTCAGTTCCACGCTTATTGTAGATTATACCGTAGGCGGATGGACATTCCGCTCATTAACACAGATTGCGCTCACTGGTTGGACATCACAAGTGTTCTCCGCCACCGGAGCGATCGGTGGATTGAACACGACGACTCACCTCGCATTTGACCCAACACACGCGGCGTTTGCCTATTGGAATACGGCGTCCACTCTCACCATTGCCGGAGTGGCATTCACGGTAACGTCTAATTTGACCGGTACTGGGATAGGTTGGACGTTCGGAGCCAGTGGCAGCATCAATCAAGTCGATTTGTCGAGTACGGCTTATTTCAACGAAAATACAAGCGGAGTTGTCCAAACGGGGAGTTACGGTTTTTGTCTCTCACGGGTGGACATCAACGCTAGCTTCCCATTTGGTTGCGTGAATCCCGTCGGCCTCACCCTCTCATTCTCCGCCACTGATGGCTTCGACGGTCTGACAATTGATTTGGATAACATCACATGGGATCAATTCCCTGCTATCACGTTCGACGTCACGGTGAAGTTCAGCCTGCAGACCGAGGGTAAGACCCTCACCATTACGCCGAAACTCAACTTAAAGCCGGGGTGTATCACCCTGTACGGTGAACTGATCACCACATCCACCCCACTCATAATCACCGGGATCAACATCTACGGCGTCAGCTTTACCTATTCGTGGGACCAAGGATCGATCGCGAGCTATTCCAGTTTTGCTCCGGACAAGAATGCCACCATCACCGGTAAATCAGCTTACTGGGAAAAATTTACGCTCAAGACAACGACCGACAGCTGTTGCGGCGGCGGCATTACAACTGAATCCACGACCTACTTCCAGACCGGGAGTACAGCGCTGTTCGACTGGGGAGAGACTGACATCAGCCTGGCAGTTGGGATCGGATCCAACCTTACATTGAAGACAGGGATGGTCTTTGTCGCCGCTACTGGCTTTGAAGAATGGGACGTGGGCGCCGTTTTCACCTGGTAAGGAACAAACGTGCGTGGAGTGTGTATATAAAGTTAACTGGCTCTGTCCGTACGAGACGGTTCTAACTTCAAGGAGGTGGCATTGATGAAAAGAGCGATCGTACTTGCGATCTTGGTCATCGGTGTAGTGGGAGTTGCGGCGTTTGCCCAATGCGGCTGCAAGCAACCGCCACCACCACCGTCGACCTCCAACAGTCCTACATGTTACACCGCGGTGTGGCGCGGAGCGGATGTGCACTTTAAGTTGAACGTTCCGGCGGAGTATTTCTTCACTTCTCCCACCCCGCCAACTCCGCTCATCACCGGGTGGCGCGTGGAACGGCTGGACGGCACAGTGGTGTTTCAGGATCTATTCCCGAGCGTTCCTAAAGGAGTATGGTACGAGATGGTGTGGAATGAGCGCGATTCCCATTGTACGCTCGTCACACCGGGGTACTACCGCATAATAATCTCGACCGACTCCGCTGGGGTGTACACAACCACTATCAAGATCGTGGCTCCGCCATCGTGCCTCGTTCCGTGTCAAGTATACCCCCGCCTTGCATCACATCCGTGTTCCGCTCCATGCGGCTCACCGTACATTGAGGTACTGCCGCAGAAAGTAGCACACGCATCGCTATCCATCTCGATCTCCATCCCAATAAATTGCGGAGGTTGTCCATAGAAAAATATTAACCCTGGTCCCTTCCATCCCTTCCTGGTTGGACATATAATAACGGCCGAGGGACGATGCGAACGGGAGTGGGGATAGCGGTTATCGGAGTGGTCCTCCTGATTTCTGTACTTATTGGGTACGGAAACCAGGTGGACCTCTTTATTGTTCACGGCATAATCGACCCCATAACGGCGCGGTTCGTCGATCGCGGCATCACCATTGCCGAAGCTGATCATGCTGCGTGCGCAGTTATCGAACTGGACACCCCAGGCGGTCTTGACACAGCAATGCGCGCCATTGTGCAACGATTTATGGCCGCTCGTGTGCCGGTTGTAGTATACGTCGCCCCCGCCGGGGCACGGGCGGCGTCGGCCGGCGTGTTCATCACTCTCGCGGCAAATATCGCGGCGATGGCACCGGCGACCGACATCGGCGCTGCGCACCCGGTCTCAATCACCGGTGGGACCATCTCTGGTACGATGGGAGAGAAGGTGGTGAATGAGGCCGCGTCCTACATCCGCGCAATCGCACAAAAGCGGGGAAGAAACGCAGACTGGGCCGAGCAAGCGGTGCGCAAAAGCGTCTCCCTGACCGCTCAGGAGGCGCTGAGTCAAGGGGTAATCGATGTTATCGCTCCCACACTCACCGCGCTGCTGCAGAAAATCGACGGGCGCACGGTGACCACCGCTGCCGGTGCGGTGACCCTGCATACCGCCGGCGCGACAGTACACCGCATCGGAATGAGTTTCCCCGAACAGGCAATCCACGTGCTCATCAATCCTAACATCGCATATCTCCTGTTCACGATCGGAATGTGGGCGATCATTGCCGAATTTTTCCACCCCGGCATGTACATTCCGGGGCTGACCGGCGTGATCCTCCTCATTCTTGGGTTCATCTCATTTGGAAGCCTGCCGGTAAACTGGGGTGGAGTGGGATTAATCATCCTCGGCGTGATCCTGCTGGTCCTCGATATCAAGGTGACCGGATTCGTTCTCAGCATTTTCGGCACCATCTCGTTTGTCCTCGGATCACTGCTCCTGTTTCGCCCGTTTCGCATGCCCTCGCCGGCGCTGCCGCAGTTCGGGGTCAATCTCTGGGAGATCGCCGCTGTTACGGCGGGATTTATCTCCTTCCTCATGTTCGTGATCACCAAGGTAGTGGCCAGCCAACACCGCCGCGCATTGACCGGAATCGCCCGGCTGATCGGCATGCCCGGCGTAGCAGTGACCACACTTGATCCCACCGGTGTGGTCCGCGTAAACGAAGAGGAGTGGTCAGCACGAGCGCTCGACCCACCGGTAGCCCCAGGCGAGCCCGTGACCGTCACGGGTGTCGATCGCCTCACGCTGACGGTACAAAAACGCAACCGATAAGGAGGTAAAAATGTCCGTTGGTGCCATAGTTATTATCGCTGTGGTTGTTTTTTTCGCGTTAATCTTGTTCCCGATGGTGATCAGGATTGTGCCCGAGTACAAACGGCTCGTCATCTTCCGGCTCGGGCGTGCTTTACCCCACGAAAAGGGACCGGGGGTTGTTCTCCTCATCCCGATCGTAGATCGACCGGTAAGCGTCGATCTGCGGGAGAAGTTCCTCGAGATTCCGGCACAAACATGCATCACCAAGGACAACGCTCCGATCTCCATCGACTTTCTCATTTATTGGAAGGTTATGGATCCGCGTGACAGTGTTATCCAGGTGGCAAACTTCGCCGGTGCATCGCAAGGGATCGCTACCACCACCCTCCGCGCCGTCGTTGGCGACATTATCCTCGACGATGTTCTTGCCAAGCGGGACGAACTCAACCAGGTTCTGCGCTCCAAGCTCGACGAGGTCACTGGTCGGTGGGGCGTGAAGGTGACATCCGTCGAGATTCGTGAAATCACCCCGCCCAAGGACGTACAGGAGGCGATGACCAAGCAGATGTCGGCGGAGCGCACACGGCGGGCGGTGGTCACCGAAGCGGACGGAAAGCGCGAGGCAGCAATCAAGGTCGCGGAAGGTGAAAAGCAGTCGGAGATCCTGCGCGCCGAAGGGCAGCGCCAGGCCGCAATCCTCCGTGCCGAGGGATTTTCGTTGGCGTTGGGAAAGATCTACGATGTCGCCAAGACAATCGATTCCAAGACCATGTCCCTTCAATACCTCGATGCGCTGAAAGCCTTGGGGAAAGGAGCGGCGACGAAGTTCATCTTCCCGCTGGAATTTTCCCAGCTGGTAACGCCGTTAAAGCGAATGGCCAAAGCCGCATTCGCCGATGACAACGAAAAACCCTAGCTGGATGCCAGGCGGGCAAGGTAAGTAAAACCGATGGACAGGCCGCAGGCGATGGTCGGCGTTCCCAGCCAGCCGAACAACACGTTCACCAACGCGCGGGGGTTAATCGTGTTCACCCCTTTCACTAGGCCGATGCCGATCACAGCACCGACCACCGCCTGCGACGCTGACACCGGCACCCCGAGCAGGGCATAGACGTTAAGGGTAATCGCCTCACCGAGGATCACAAACAGGGCCGCCACCGGATCAAGAGTGACGAGACGACTGCCGACGGTGCGGATCACCTTATGACTGAATGTGAGAATCCCGAAGGCGAGCGCGGTTGATCCGACCAGGGCAGCAACGAGTGGGCTAAGCAACCCTGACTTAACGTACACCCCGGTGACGTTGGCAACGTTGTTCGCTCCGTACGAATAAGCGGCGTAGCACGTCACCAGGAACAGCCCAATGCGTACAACCGTGCTCTGGGTCAAAAATCGCCCGATGAATCCGCCGGGGTAAAGGGTGATCAGCTTGTACGGAATGTACGCGGCGACGAGCGCGCCAAGCGGGGTGAGGATCCACGACAGAAAGATCATGATCAACGGTTGCACGTTCACCCCACCCGCGAGGAGCCCACTGCCCACGATCGCTCCGACCACCGCCTGTGTGCCCGACACCGGCAACCCGAGCACGGTCATCAATGTTACCGTGAGCGCAGCGGCAAGCATCACGACAAAACTGGAGATAAGTGTCTGAGCACCGATTGCGCCATACGTCACGAACCCACGGCTTCCCACCATCACCGCACCAATGATGACGAATAGCGATGCCACTGCTGCCGCAATCCAGAACCGGAGCGCCCGGCTCTCTACCGCCGGGCCGATCAGGTTGGCGGCATCGTTGGACCCCATCGCCCATCCCATGAATACTCCCGCAATCAGCGTCCACATATCTCCCTCTTTTAATAGTTGAGTAGCGACTATACCCTATAGTCTAAATCGCACCCCGTTTCAAGCGGCGGGTATAATCACCCTGTGGGGGTGGAGCCAATGGGAGCGTATTTGGTACGCCGATTGGTCGGCCTGGCGATCACGCTGTTTCTCATTTCGTTTGCCGTGTTTCTCGTACTCGAGGTGATCCCCGGCGATCCGGCACAAATAATTGTGGGATTGGGGGCCAGTCCCGCCACGTATCAAGCGGTGCGGGCCAAGCTCGGACTTAATCGCCCGGTGCTCGACCGCTATTTTACGTGGCTACTGCACGCCGCCTGCGGTAACCTCGGGACATCCTTGCAACAAGACCTTCCCATCTCGCGGATCATCGCCGCACGCATGGAGGTGACCCTTCCGTTGAGTGGGCTGGCATTTCTGTTCGCGATCGGATTTGCCCTCCCACTCGGCGCATTCACCGCCGCCCACCACAACCGCTGGGGAGACTACGTGGGACGGCTCGGGTTGCAATTGGGGATGATCGTCCCCGAGTTTTGGGTGGGAATTCTCCTCATCCTGTTTTTCTCGGTGCAACTGCACATCGCACCTGCAGGCGGATTCCCCGGCTGGAGCGCGGGCGGGCGGGCATTGCTTGCCCTTGTCCTCCCTGCGGTCGCCCTCTCCCTTCCCCGTGCGGCATTGCTCGGGCGGATGGTGCGAGGAGCGGTGTTAGAGGTGCTAGGAGAAGACTACGTGCAGACAGCACGTGGTAAGGGACTGTCCGAATCGCGTGTTCTTTACCGCCACGCGTTACGCAATGCCCTCCTGCCGATCGTCACCCTGTCCGGAATCATTGCCGCTCAACTCATCGCCGGCAGCATCCTGATCGAAAATGTATTCTCACTTCCCGGCGTGGGACGCCTCGCGTTTCAGGCAATCGGGGCCCGCGATCTGCCACTCGTACAGGGGACTGTTGTCGTCATCGCAGCACTGATAGCCGCGGTAAACTTCGCAGTCGACCTCACCTACGGCTTGCTCGATCCAAGGATCCGCTACTGATGAAAGCCCATACTGATCTCAACTTACTCGCGGGTGGCGGACTGATTGGGCTATTTCTCATTATGGCGCTGATCAGTCTGGTGTACACCCCCTACCCGCCCACACGTCAGGACATCGGCGCTCAGCTCGCTCCGGCCACCATCGCTCACCCGTTGGGGACCGACTCGTTCGGGCGCGATACCTTGAGCCGGTTGATGGTGGGGGCACGCCATACTCTGACAGTTGCCGTATTTGCGGTTGCCATCGGCGCGCTGCTGGGAACGGGATTGGGAATGATCGCTGGCTGGTTTTCCGGATTTATCGACGATGCGGTGATGCGTACCGTCGATTTTATCATGGGGTTTCCCATTTTGTTGTTCGCCATTCTGATTGCGGCTGTGTTCGGCCCGGGAATGCGCAACAGTTTGATCGCGATTGGGCTCGCCAACATCCCGGTATTCGCGCGGTTGGTACGCGGGAACCTGCTTGGTCTCAAGGAACGGGAGTTCGTCGTATCCGCGCGCGCGTGCGGAGCGGGAGGCAGACGCATCCTGCTCGTGCACCTTCTTCCCAACCTGCTGTCTCCGCTCGTAATCCAGGTTACACTCAGCTTAGGAACGGCGATCCTCGCTGACGCCGGCCTGAGTTACCTCGGCCTCGGAATTCAACCGCCGCACCCATCGTGGGGGCGGATGGTATACGCGGCACAATCATTTCTCTCCCTCGATCCGTGGCTCGCCGTTTATCCCGGGATCGCGATCGCCCTCACTATCCTCGGATTTAATCTTCTCGGCGACGGATTGCGTGACCGCCTCGACCCCCGCCGCATCAGGAAGACCAGGAAAGCGAGGTCACGTTAATCAGGTAGATCGGATAGAGAGAGAATCCGGTGAGTCCTTTCTTCAGAAGAAAGATCTGATCGGGATCCTGGATGAAGTAATTCACCACATCGCGGGCGATGATTTCCTGTGCCTGCGCGTAGATCTTCTTCCGCTCGGCTTCATTTAAGGTACGCATTCCTTGAGAGAGAAGTGCATCCAGGGTCGAATTGTCGTATCCGCGCCGAAAATAGTAGTCTTTCCGGTCCGGACCGTAGCCGGATAGCATCAACCCGGGGTCGAGCTTTCCCACGTGTCCAATTACCGTCAAGTTGTAATCGGCCTGGTGATAAACGCGAGCGAGCCACTGTCCCCAGTCGACTAACTTAATCTGTACTTTGATTCCCACCCGGGACAGCTCATCGGCGATAATCTCCCCGGTGCGGACATGGATCGCGTAATTCTGCGGCAAGGTCATCGTTGTTGTAAACCCATGCGGATATCCGGCCTGCGTAAGTAAGGCACGTGCTTTCGCGGGATCGTAGGGATATAAGCCGGTGAGATCGACATAGTACGGGCTTGTCGGGGTGAGGTGGCTGCCAATCGGGGTGCCATACCCAAACATCGATCCTTGAATGATTGCGTGGCGATCGAGGGCGTACGCGATCGCCTGGCGCACACGCAGATCGTTGAACGGAACGCGGGCGTTGTTGATCGCTAAAATCTGGACCAGGTTCTGGGGACCGGCAATCGTGCGGATCGCAGGGTTGTTCTTCACCCCGATGGCGATCTCCGCCGGAACGCGGGCATCGATATCCACATCCCCGGACAGAAGCGCGGCCAGAGCGGACGCGGGATCGGGCATAAACCGGAATGTCACCCGATCGAGTTTTGGGACCCCGGGACGGTAATAGTGCGGGAACCGGGCCAATGTGAGGTGGTCTCCCAACTGCCATTCCACAAACTGGAACGGCCCCGTGCCCACCGGGTGATCTTTAATGTTAAGGGGAAGGACGGCAGGCAGGATCACTGAATTTCCAAGGGCGAGCATGGACAAAAACGCGGCATCAACTGTTTTAAGATGAAACACAACCGTGTACGGATCCGGTGCCGTGATCGTCTGAATATTCGCGTAGTATTCAGGATGGGGATTGCCGTACGCCGGGTTTTTATCGCGGGTGAACGTCGCAATCACATCCCGCGCCGTAAACGGCTGTCCGTTATGAAACAGGACGCCTGTGCGCAGATGGAAGGTGTAGGTAAGTCCGTCGCTCGCCACCTCAACTGACGTGGCCAACGCTGGTTCGATCTTGCCAGCGGCGGTCGCTCGCATCAGCCCTTCGTAAACATTCTGGTTCAAGATCTGGCTAATCGCCGCCGCGGCGTTCGTCGTCGGATCAAGACTCGGCGGCTCATCAGGAACAGCGATCACAACCGAGTTGGGTGTTGTCCCCGCGAACACCGCCATGGAAACCGCAATCCCAATAACAATAACCAGCCAAATAACGCCACTGCGGTGGTGCATACCCCCTCCTCATTACGGTCGTTCGATGTGCTTTAATTCTCCCGCTGAACTTCCGCTTACGCAACCTCGCCATATTCGACACACCAAGTATAATGAGGAGATCACGTATACAAGGGGGAATAGGATGGCGACCTACAAGATTGCTTGGCTGCCCGGAGACGGGGTGGGGAACGAGGTGCTCGCCGCAGCGCGGATCGTCCTCGACAAGGTTGGTTTCGACGCCGAATACATCCACGGCGACATCGGTTGGGAGTTCTGGAAGACGGAGGGGAACCCTCTACCTGACCGTACGATCGAGCTGCTGAAATCGACGGATGCGTGTCTGTTCGGAGCAATCACTTCCAAACCGAAGGATGAAGCAGCAGCCGAGCTCGCACCCGAGCTTCGCGGCAAGGGATACGTCTACTCGAGCCCAATCGTCGGGTTGCGCCAGTTGTTCAACCTGCACACCAACCTGCGGCCGTGCAAGGCGTATCCGGGAAATCCGCTCAACTTCCGCGACGACATCGATCTCGTCATCTTCCGCGAGAACACCGAGGGGCTGTATTCCGGAGTGGAATTCTACCCGCTTCCCGATGAGGTGAGAGCGGCACTGGAGACGCATCCGAAGATGCGGCGGTTCGCGGACGTTCCGAACGACGATATTGCTGTATCGGCCCGAATTTTCACCCGCAAGGCGTGTCAGACAATCGTGCGCGATGCATTCGCGTACGCAAAACAACACGATTACGGCTCGGTCACGGTAGTGGAGAAACCGAACGTGATCCGCGAGACCTCCGGGTTGATGGTGCGCGAAGCACGGGCGATCGCGCAGGGCTACCCGGAAATTGAACGCCGCGAGGCGAACGTGGACGCGATGTGCATGTGGCTCGTGAAGAATCCGCAAAATTACGATGTGCTTGTTTCGTCCAACATGTTCGGAGACATCATCTCCGACCTTGCCGCCCAGCTCGTCGGCGGGCTTGGGTTTGCCGCGTCCGGGAACATCGGGGACGATTACGCAGTTTTCGAGCCAACACACGGTTCGGCTCCCAAATATGCGGGCATGAACAAGGTGAATCCGACCGCGACCATCCGCGCGGCGAAGATGATGCTCGACTATCTCGGGGAGCGAGACAAGGCGGCCGCGATCGAACGCGCGATCGAACGCGTGATCATGGAGGGCAAGGTTCGCACCTATGACATGGGCGGGGACGCGTCCACGACACGGATGGCTGAAGCAATCGCCGCCGCAGTCGCGGAGTGACGATGGACACGATAAGCGACAGGTTGGCGAAGTTTGCATCCACGCTCGCCTACGATGACATCCCGGATGACGCCCGCCGGGAAGCAAAGCGGTTCCTGCTCGACTCGATCGGCTGCGCCATCGCCGCACTTGATAACGCCGACATGCACCATGCTCACGACTACATCCAGGGGCTCGGAGGAAGCCCCCAAGCAACGGTAATCGGGTATGGGACGAAGACGAATCTTCCCAACGCCGCGTTGATGAACTCGCTCCTCATCCGGGCGATGGACTACAACGACATCTACTGGGTAAACGACCCGGCACATCCATCGGACATCATCCCTGCCGCCCTCGCCCCTGCTGAGTTCAACGGGCTCTCCGGGAAGGACCTGATCGCGGGGATCGTGATCGTCTACGAGCTCGAGATGCGGTTCTGTCATGCAGCAACTCCCGGGATCCGCGAGGTCGGCTGGCACCATGCCTCCCTCACCCAGTTCGTGAGCCCGCTCGTCGCCGGGAGGATGCTCGGCCTAACTGTGGACCAGCTCGTCGCCGCGATCGGGATATCCGGATCGAGCCACTTCACCCTCGGCGGGGTGGTGGCCGGGAAGCTCACCAACATGAAGAACACTGCTGATCCGCTGGCCGTCGAGGCCGGGGTGCGCGCCGCCCTGTTGGCGACGACTGGCTACACTGGCCCGGTCGAACTGTTCGCGGGGAAGGAAGGGGTGTTCGAGGTAATCTCGAACGTCCACTGGGACGCGGACGCCCTGACCCATGGCCTCGGCGAGGAGTTCCTTATTACCAAGTGTGGGTACAAGGCGTTTCCGACCGAGGCCCTTACCCATCAGCCGATCACCGCCGCTCTCGAACTAATGGCGGAAAACCGAATCGATCCCCGCGCGGTGAGAAAGATTGTGGTCAAGACCACAACCCGCGGAGCGGATATCCTGTCCGATCCGTCGAAGTACGACCCGCAGACGAAGGAGACGGCCGATCATTCCCTTCCCTACTGCATCGCGGTCGCGGTTGCCAACGGGAACGTCCTCCCGTCAGACTTCACCGCGGAGGCGATCCGTGATCCGTTCGTGCGCAGCTTCCTCCCCAAGATAAAGGTGGTCGCCGATCCGGAGATCGACGCCCTGTTCCCCAAGGTGAAGCGAGCGGTGGTGACGATCGCGACAAGTGACGGCAGAAGATTCACTAAAACCGAGGATCACGCCAAGGGGCGGGCGGAGAGGCCGATGACCGACGCCGAGTTGATCGCCAAGTTCAAGGCGAACGCCGGTGCGGCCTTCCCGAAATCGAGGTTGGACGAGATCGTCGACGCAGCGCTGGGACTCGAGGAGATCGGCGACGTGCGCGATTTTGTGCGGCTCCTCGTGCGATGAAGCGCCTCGACGTGGCAGCCGGGATCGTGTGGGACCGGAGCCACCGCCGCGTCCTGATCGCCCAGCGGCGTGGGGGAGACGCCCGCGGGGGCGAGTGGGAATTCCCGGGCGGGACATTGGAACCGGGGGAAACACTCGAAACGTGCCTTGCCCGCGAGCTGCGCGAGGAGCTGGAGATCGAGGTCCAGATCGACAATGAGATCACCCGGGTTGAACACGTCTATCCCGACGTCGCGATCACCCTGCACGCGTTTGCGTGCCGTCACGTCGAGGGTGAGCCGCGAGCGCTCGGATGCGCCAACTGGAAATGGGTCGTGCCGGAGAAGCTGGGTGAATACCCGCTATCCCCGGCCGACCGCGCGCTCGTTGAACTCCTAGAACACGATCTGCAGGCCAAGCCCGAAGCTGATCATTCCCCCTAGGCTGTCCACCTGAAGGTAAAGGGCGGATTGAGGAGATAACTTGAGCCGCAGCCCCCCGGTCAGTTGGTGCACGATGCGGAACTCATCCGCGCTGAACGAGATCATCGGCCGGTAAGCGAAGAAAATCGGGAGAATGCGTATGTTGCTGTTAAACAGCACCTCCCCGAACGCTCCCCAGCCGTTCATGACAAACGTGTATCCCCCACCGAACCCAATCGCGAGGGCAAACGCGTCCGGCTCGTTGAACAACCCGAACTTCAAGTCCCCTTCAGCTCCCAGCCATGCCGGGGTTCCTCCGTTCAGAGAAGCGAGCGCCCCGGTCTGGATGCCAAGGTCGACGTTGTCGGCAAGCCCGAGCGTCAATCGTGCCTGGGGGGTGAAGAACAAGCTAGAACTTTTGTTCACCGTTACCTGCATCACTCCGGTTCCGATCGTCAGTCCAACGTTACCCTTACCGATTGTCTCCGCCGTCTGGAAAACGTTGAAAAAACACCCTGACAACAGAAACATCGCGGCAACAAGGCCCACCAATACTACCAGCCGTATTTTAGTTTTCACGCCTAACCTCCTTTTGCGTTACACTCTACCGGAAATCGAGCCGCGAATGCAAATACATGGACCGTAAAGGAAACGGGATCATGAAATACTTAGCCGTTCTCGCATTGGTGTGTACGATCGCGATCTCCGCCGTCGCTGCTCCGACGGACCGCGGCCTTATCGCCGCGGCCGACGCCGCGTTCGCGCGCGGTCCCGGGTTCTCGCTTGCCGCCTACGCGCCGCGCCTCCGCACCGCGCTCACTACCTACGAACAAGCCTTGCCTCTGATCCCCGCGGACGCGGTACAGACACGAGCGTACGTGCTCGATCGCCTCGCACGGGGATACTTTGAGCTCGGGCTCGCTTATCTGACCACCGATCGCCACGCGCAAGAACAGGCGTTTGCTAAAGGAAAGGACTACGCCCTGGAGAGTTTGCGCCTCGATCCGCAGTTCGTCGCCACGGAGAAGAAGAGTTTCCGTGCCGCCCTTTCCGGAGCGACCGACGTACGGGCGATATTCTGGTACGGCAACAATCTCGGTTCATACCTGAACTTTCACTTTCTGACCGCCATCTCCGGCGGGGTACGCGACGTCAAGGCTGCGTTTGAGCGAGCGATCGCGCTCGACGCGAGATATCTCGGCGGCGGGCCGTGGCGGGCGCTGGGATCGTTCTTCGCCAAGGTACCCGGGTTTCTCGGCGGCAGTCGCGACCAAGCGCGAGCCGCGTTTGCCCACGCGATCACGCTGGGGCCAAACTTTCTTGAGAATTACGTCGACGCCGCGGAGTACGTGTACAAACCGGATAAGGATTGGACCAACTTCTGTGCCACGCTCCACACCGCAATTAATCTGAGTAAGGATCCCACCGCAATGGCGGCGTGGCCGTTGTACAACGCGCTTGCGCTCAACCGGGCGAAGGCGCTCATCACCACGGAGCAGTGCAAATGACCACGGCACCACCCGGAAAATTACGTCCGCTCGAGATCGCCCGTGATCTGGACGGATTCGGCAACCTAGTTGAGATCGCGTTCACCGGCGAGCTCGTCCGCCGCGGAGTCGACATTCACCAGGAGTTGAACGCGGTGCGGCGATTGGTTCCGATCATCAAACTGCTCGGCTGGCTATCCGCTGACTTCCGCCATTTGGTCGATGGGTATGTGTGGGAGGATGACGGTAAAATCGTGGGGAGCACGCTCGTACAGCGGATGGGGCACGACAAAACGCGCTGGTACATCGCCGCCGTCGCCGTTCATCCTGATTACCGTCGCCACGGCATCGCCCGCCGTCTCATCGAAGCGGCGATCGCGCACGCCCGCACCAACGGCGCCACTGCCTGCATCCTCGACGTGGGAACGGACAACGCTCCGGCGTACGCACTCTACACGAGCCTGGGGTTCGTGCATTACGACGGCACAAGCGAGTACAAGCTGGAAGCAATCCCTGATCGCCCCGCGCCGCCCCTCCCACCCGGCTACTCAATCCGCCCCTGGAAGCGGGCCGCGTGGCGCATCGGTTATGAGCTCGCGCTTGCCGAGACCCCAGCGCGGGCACAGGAGTACCTCCCCGTGCGGGAGGGAGAATACCGAACCACCGTGCTGCAACGGGCGCTGGGACCGTTCCTGACGCGCCTGCAGGGGCTCGATCAGCACCGTTACATCGTCGTCCACAGCAATCGGCCGGTTGCCACGCTGCGTCTGGTCGCGGAGCGGAGGAACAAGGGAACGCATGACATCCACGTCCAGTTCGATCCCGCCCATCGGGGGGTACTTGCTGAACCGCTCATCTCCCGGGCGCTCGCCCTCCTCACCGGCTATCCCACCAGAAACATACTCATCACGGTCCGGACCGAGTTCACGGATCTAGTCACCGTGCTGGAAGCGTACGGGTTCACCCCGATTGAACACACCCATCGCCTCGGGTTGAAGCTTGCGGACTGACCCGGGATCCACGCCGGCGATCAAGCCCATGCCTCGCTCCGGATAGGGCCGTGCGGTATACTGATCGGTCAAATGGCACAGCAACGTACATCGACAGATATCAGTGACGCCGACACCGCGCGGGCGCTGTCCAAGGTGGAAGTGACCGGGTTTGAGGCCCGCCACTACGACGCGCTCATGAACGTGCTCACCGCTGGCACATACCCGTGGTTCATCCGGCGCGTGGTGCACGATATGCGCATCCGCCCTCACGACGCAGTCTTGATCTTTGGATCGGGTACCGGCCGCAACGCCTGCTTGATGAGCCGGTACCCGATCCAAAGATCAAGACTGCGTCGTGAGGGCGGATGCGCATATCGTGC